>JAYUXE010000430.1:0-4948 GCA_043753165.1 Archangiaceae bacterium
CGCGTCGCCTTCGGAATCGTACGAGCCGCTCGCGTCCATCGTGACTTCGTGGCCGCCAAACACCGACTGGTCGCTGGCGGCGACGGCCGTCGGCATCCGATTCTCGACTATCGCTTTGGGCACACACCCTGCGATGAGCAGCACGGTACAGAGGCTTCGCATGCCGCGCTCTTTAGCAATGGTCGAGCCATCTTCGTGGATTCGCGTGGTGGCCCCGGCCGCGGCCGTCGTCGCGCACGTCACGTCGATTCCGAATGGATTCACGTGGCTCGACCACGGGGACCTGGAACGCGGCCGCGCCTTCGTGGGTCCGCTGCTCACGCGTGGCTTTGCGGACACCGGGTTCTACCGGCCACTGACGGCGGCGAGCCTGTGGGTCGATTCGTGGGTGGGCCCGGCGTGGATGTTTCACGTCACTGCGGTGCTTCTTCACGCGCTCGCGGCGTTCGGGCTCGTGCTCGTGGGCGAGTCGCTGGGTCTGCAGCGGCGCGTCGCGGTGCTCGGGGCGACGCTGTTCGGCGTGCACTGGGTGACGTCGCTGGTCGTCGCCCAGGCGTCATTCCGGGCAGAGCTGCTCGTCGCGGTCGCGCTGTTCTTTCTCATCTGGGCCGTGCGCACGCGGCGGTTCGTCGTCGCGGGGCTGATGGTGCTCGTGGCCGGGTTGAGCAAAGAGACGGGGCTGGTGCTCGCGCCGATGTTCGTCGTTGCGTCGTGGCGGGCAGAGAAGAAGGAAGGCCCCCCTCTTTCTTCAATTTTTCCAGCCGCGCTCGCCTTCTTCGTCGCGCTCGGCCTGCGACTCGCGTTCGCTCCACCGTGGAGATCCACCCAGCCCGGCCTCACCGCGCTCGAGCACGTGGGCACGAGACTGGCCTCGCTCACCCGCACCCTCGCCCAGGCGCTGATTCCCACCGGGGTCTGCGATGCGTTGCCCGTCGTCCCGCCGTGGAGTCCGCTCGCCCTGGTCGGCCTGGTCCTCGCCACTGCGCTCATCTTCGCCGCCTGGAGATTTCGCGGCGCATCGACCCTGCTCGCACTCGCGCTGCTGCCCGCGCTGAACCTCGTCGCCGCCCCGCGCTTCTGGTCACCGCACTATGCGTACCTGCCGTGGGCCTTCGCCGCGCTGCTGCTCGCCCAGGTCATCGGCAAACCCCTGCGCGTCGCCTGCGTCATCGCCGCGGGAATCACCCTGCTGCAGGACCCACGTTTCGCCACCGACGAGACGCTGTTCGCGCGCGACGCCGAACGCCCCGAGTGCCGCGAGGCCAACCTCTACCTCGGCGACTTCCGCTTCGCTGCGGGCGACCTCGACGCCGCCGCCACCGCCTACCAACGCGCCGCCGCGCCCCCACCGCCCGGGGTCCTCGCTTATTCCGACGAACGCGCTGCGCTGCAGAACCTCGGCCTGGTGCGGATGCAACAGCGCAACTGGTTCGAAGCCGAGCTCGCGTTCACCGAGGCGCTGGCGAAGACGGCCGATCGCTCCGAGCTCACCCACAACCTCGCCGCCGTCGCCTTCGCCCGCGGAGACCCCGCCGCGGCGGTGCACCTGCTCGAGCCACTCGTGAAGTCTTCCGACGCCCGCCCCGAATCGTTGGACCTTCTCGCGCGCGCCCGCGCCGTGATGCAGAAGGGAGCCCCGCCATGACCGCGCTGCTCGCCCTCGTCCTCACTGCCTGGCCCGCCGACCTCACCACCGGCTGGACCGCAATCACCGTCACCCGCACCGAGGTCGGCCAGAAGCCGCGCACCGCGAAGCTCGTGCTCGACAAGGGCGTGTGGAAAATCACCCAGCCTCTTCGCGGCGACGCCGACGTGCTTTCCCTCGGCCGCCTCGCCCTCGCGCTCAAGCAGCCCGTGCTCGTCACCGCGACGCCGAAGCCCGGCAAGCCGGCCTTCGAGATCGAGCTGCGGCAGGGGAAACGCGTGCGAAAAGTCGTCACGTCCCAGGCCGCGCTCGACCAACCGATTCGCGTCACCGTCGACGGCAAGGCCTTCGCGGTCGACCCCGTCGAGCTCTCGACCAAGCTCCCCGACCCCGACGACTTCGCGCCCCCCGGCCTCTGGGTCGCCGCGAAAGACGACGCAATCTCGATCGAAGTGAAAGGCCCGGCGAACTACGCCCTGGTCGGCAAAGGCGAAGACTGGAAGGCCGCCGACGGCATGGCCGCGACGCACGACCTCGACGACGTCGTCGGCGTCATCGTCGGCCGGCAGGTGGTGGGACATCCCGTCGCTTCGAACCCCGAAACGCTGGGCCTCGACCCACCGCTGGCGACCGCGAAACTGTGCACCGCCCGCGAGTGCCGCACGTTCAAGTTCGGCACGGAAGGCGGGAAGTATTACGCGGTTGCGCCGGACTCCGACCCCCTGCAGCTGCGCGACGGCGACTGGAAGCTATTGGTCGACGGACCCTTTCGCACCAGGGGCACCACGCCATAACGCCCCAGTGTTCCAGAATGCCTCATCGTCGAAGAATCACGGTTCGGTGACGAGAGGTTCTGCTCTGCTGGGCTTGAAAGTTGCTCAAGGGATTCGCGGCCGATGCAAAAACAATTCCGAACGCTGATCGCGATTGTGACGTTCCTCGCGCCCATCGCCGCTGCGTGGGCCCAGGACACCACCTTCTTCTTCGTCGGCGGCGCGCATGGCGAAGAGTCGTCGCCCACGCTGGACCAACTCGAGGCGCGGCTGAAGACGGCCGACCCGAAGCACGACGTCGTCGTCTTCACCGGCAACTACGCCCGCACCGACATGCCCGAAGAGGGCGACGGCTCGCGCGCCGCGGTCGAACGCGCGGTGATGGCGCACGTGAAGGCGACGAAGGCGTTCGCCGCGAAAGGCGGGCGCGTCTACTACCTGCCGGGCCATCTGGACTTCGCAGCAGGCGGCACGAAGGCAGTGAAGCGGCTTCGAAAGTTCCTCAACGCGGCGTACGGCGAGCCGACCGAAGACGTGATGCCTGAAGCGGCGTGCGGCGAGCCAGCGGTCATCGACCTGAACGACGGCCTCGGTCTCGCCCTCGTCAATTCGCAGTGGTGGATGCAGGAATGGAATGATGACCCGCACGCGAATCAGGGCTGCAAGGTGAAGACGCGCGAAGCGTTCGGGCTCTACTTTCGCGACGCGCTCAACGGCTACCGCACCCGCCGGCTCGTCATCGCGTCGCACCACCCGTTGCTCAGCTACGGCGAGTTCGGCGATTCCTTTTCGCTGCAGTCGCACTTGAAGCCCGCGCCAATCGTCGGCACTGCTGGCGTGATTCTCTCGCAGGTCGGCCTCGTGCCGCAGCATCAGAATCACCCGCGCGTTCATGCGTTCGTGAAGCTGCTGACCAGCGAGACGGCGCGCTACGGCTCGTTCGTCTTCGCATCGGGCCACGACGAAAGCCTGCAGCTGCTGACGGTCGAAGGGCAGACGCAGATCATCACCGGCACTTCGGGCACGGCCGCGTCGCCCGTCGTCACTCCGGACGAAGGCCATTTCGCCGAAGCCACGCCCGGCTGGGCCGAGCTGCACTTCGATGCCGACGGCAATGGCCAAACGAAGCTCTTCACCGGCAACAAGGCGGTGTTCGAGAAGACGCTGCCGGTGCTCGTGCCGTTTTCGCCGAGTCCGAACGAGCCGCCGAAGCCGATGCCCACGGGGCCCGTGATGTCGACGTACACGAAGGCGAAGGGCACGAGGATGGGCCCCCTCGGCAAGTTCCTGCTCGGCAGCTTCTATTCCGACGCGTACACGCTCGAGCTTCCGTACGACGTGCTCGACCTGAAGACCGAGCAGGGCGGGATGACGCCGACCAAGACGGGCGGCAGCTTTCAGACGAACTCCTTGCGGCTGCGAGACGCGAACGGCGGCGAATGGGTGATGCGCGCGGTGACGAAGGACTCGGGGCGTTTCCTCGGCAAGAAGGAAGACCCGCAAGACGGCCCGGGCACGCTCGGCCACGCGTTCACGTCGATGCAGCCCGAAGCGGCGCTGGCCGTGCCCCGGCTGCTCGAGGCGGTGAACGTGCTGCACAGCGAGCCGCGCCTGATGTACCTGCCCGACCAGGAAGGGCTCGGGAAGTTTCGTGGCTACATGCGCAACGAGCTCGTTCTGTTCGAGCAGAGTCCGAAGAAGCCCGACAACGGTGAGGTGCCGAAGTGGCTGGGCGGCCCGGGCGAGGTGAAGTTCAGAGAGACCGAAGAGATGCTCGAGAAGTTGGAGGACGAGCCCGACCAGCACGTGCTCGATCAAGAGGCGTACCTGCGCGCGCGCTTGATGGATGTGTTGATGGGCGATTGGGATCGCCATCAGGGCCAATGGAAGTGGGCGGTGAAGAATCAGGAAGACGGCAGGAAGCTGTACCTGCCGATTCCGCGCGACCGCGACCAGGCCTTCGCGAACTTCGACGGCTTCGGGCTCGGCGTCGCGCGGATCAGCAGCCAGCAGCCGCGCGAGCTGCAGCCGTACGACGGCAAGTTCCACAACCTCACCTGGCTCATCTACAGCGCGCGGTACATGGATCCGACGTTCACCAACCGCATCGACAGGAAGCGGTGGCTCGAGGTGGCGGACGAGGTGAAGGCAGCGCTCACCGACGAGGTCATCGATGCCGCGTTCGCCACCTGGCACAAAGAAGCGTTCGAGCTCGACGGCTCGAACATCGTCGCCGCGCTCAAGGCCCGCCGCGATCAACTGCCCGAGATGGCGGCGATGTACTTCGCCAAGATCAACCAGAACGCCGACGTCACCGGCTCACAGCACGATGACCGCTTCGATTTGTACTTCGAGAACGACGGCTCGGTGCGCCTCACCATCGCCACGAAGAAAAAGAAGAAACCGTGGTTCGACCGCCGCTACCAGCCGGACGAAACGGCGCAGCTGCGCATCTACGCGCTCGACGGCGACGACACGCTCACCGTCCACGGTTCGGGTCACAAGAACTTCGACATCCGCTTCGTCGGCG
>JAYUXE010000431.1:0-2007 GCA_043753165.1 Archangiaceae bacterium
CCGTGATGCCGAGCGCGCGACGTGACTACTGACAAGCCGCGGTGCAGGCGCCGCCGGCGCACGTGCCAGACGCGCAGTTGGCCGCGAAAAAGCCGCACGGAGCGCCGGCGCCCTGCTTCGGCCCGCAGATGCCCGCGTCGACGTCGCAGCCGCCCGAGATGCACAAGAGGCCACTGATGCACTTCTCGCCGCTGGAGCCCGTGTGCACACACTTCCCCTCGACGCAGCCGAACGGAAAGATGCAGTCGCCGTACGGAGCGGCGCACGTCGCGCCGAGCTCGCCGCCTTTGCCGCACACCTTGCCGCTGCCCGAGGTGACGCAAGCCAGGCCGTCTTCGCAGTCCAGGTTGGAGCACGACTCACCCTTCTTCGGCCGCTTCGCGCACAGCGAGCCCTTGCAGACGTCCGTCGCGCGGCACTCGTAGCCGTTCGTGCACGGCGAGCCCGTCGACGACGCGACGCACGTGCCAGAGCCGCCATCGACTGCCAGATTGCAGAAGCTCTCGGCGGGACATTCGTTGCCGTATTTCCGGCACGCGTCACCCACCGCTTTTTTCTGACACGAGCCGACGGTGCCGACGGGCGCCGGAGCGACGCACATGTTGTTCGTGTCGCAGCGGCTGTCGGTGCATTGTCCGGCCGCGGAGCAGGGCTGACCGAGCTTGCCCGACGGTTGGCAGGTCCTGGCGCAGGCGTTGGCTCCACCGCAGGCCTCTTGCTTGTTCTTGCAGTCGCCGTTCTGCAGGCACGCGCCGTTCGGCCCGACCGCGGGAGTAACGAAGGTCTCGCACGACAGGAACGCCGTCGTGTCGTTGCAGGCGGCGTTGCGAATCTTCTCGACGCACGCGCTGCCGGCCGTCTGGTCGAACGTCTGGTAGCCCTTCGTCACCGACGCAAACGCCGGCTGACACAAGAGCCCCTGGTAGTAGGTGACACAGTCGAGCTTCGCGCTCGAGGCGACCTGCTCACACCGAATCGCGAAATCGCACGACGCGTCGGCGTACCGCTGGCAGAAGTCCGCCGTCATCGTCCCCGGGTCCTTGCTGCCACCACACGTGAAGGCGAGCAGCGCGAACGGCAACCAGCGAAGGGCGGTTTTCATGGGGCGGGTGCTCAGGCCAACCCTCGGCGCGATGTTTGAATTGGCCGAATAATTATTGGCAGGCTGTCTGGCAAAGGCCGTTCAGACGATCGAATCGCACTGCAGTCCGGCCGCGCACTCGAAAGGGCCAATGCAGGCCTGCCCTTCTCGCAGCAGCGGCGCACAGACTCGCGCGTCACAAAGCGGGCCTGTTATGAGCCCCCTCACGATGGACGAGCGCACGCTGAAGAGCCTGTTGGGCAAAGTGAAGAAGGGAAACGTCACCGTCGAGGATGCGGTGAAGCAGCTCAAAGACCTGCCGTTCGCCGAGCTCGGCTTCGCGACCGTCGACACGCACCGGTCGTTGCGGCTCGGATTTCCGGAAGTGGTGTTGGGCCAGTGGAAGACGATCGAGCACTGCGCGGGAATCGTCGCAGCGCTCGCCTCACGCAAGCAGTCCGTGCTGGTGACGCGCCTGCAGGATGAAAAAGGAATTGCGCTGCTCGAGGCGTTTCCGAAGGGCACATGGCACGCACACGCCCGCATTTTTTCGCTGCACACCGGCCGCCGTCCCCGCGCCGGCCGCGTTGCGGTCGTCTGTGCCGGCACGTCCGATCTTCCCGTCGCCGACGAAGCCGCCGTCACCGCCGAAGCGTTCGGTGCCACCGTCAACCGCATCAACGACGTCGGCGTCGCCGGCATCCACCGCCTGCTCAAGCGCCGCAAAGAGCTCGACGACGTCCACGCCGTCGTCACCGTCGCCGGCATGGAAGGCGCGCTCGCCTCTGCCATCGGGGGACTCGTCGGTGTCCCCGTCGTCGCGGTGCCCACGTCGATTGGCTACGGCGTCAGCGAGCACGGCTTCACCGCGCTGCTCGCGATGATGGCCAGCTGCGCGTCGAACGTCGCCGTGGTCAACATCGACA
>JAYUXE010000432.1:0-4936 GCA_043753165.1 Archangiaceae bacterium
ACCGTCACGTCGTGCGACGCCGGCCCGAAGCGGTAGGCGTACGTGGTGTCGAAGAACGAATCGAACAGCGAGGCCGCTTGCAGCTCGACCGCTTCGCGCGGTTTCAAAGTCAGCGCCTTCTCGGCCTGCACCACCGGCACTTCGCCCAGGCGCAGGCACTGCAGCGACAGCTTCATTTGCAGCGCACGTGGCGACTCGTTCGTCACGTGCACCGCGAGGCCATTGACGCCTTCATCGGTGAGCGCGACCTGCACCGGGCGGAACGCGCGCTTCAGCGCGAAGTACGCCGCCTTCGGCACGCCCAACGCATCGACCACGCCCCAGCCCGCCCCCGCCCACAGGTCTTGATAGAGGAACACCAGCCCGCCACCGCAGCCCGACCGCGCGCGGCGCCACTCGGCGTAGACCGCCTCCATCACTTCGCCCGTCACCGCACGCGACAGCTGCAGGTACCGGCCCGGGTCTTCGTAGCGCAGGGTCGCCGGGCGCACGCCGTACAGCAGCTCGAGGTAGTGCTCGCGAACGTCTTCGAAGTCCCACGACGCGCCGACATCTCGCGGCACGCGCGCCTTCCACTTCGGGTGGTGCACCGGCATCTCACCCGGCGCGAGAAACTTCGCCACCGTCGCCGCTTCGGGGACGTTCGCGAACGCCAGACACTCGGACGCGAACTTCACCTCGGCCCGCCGCGCGTCTTCCAGCGGCCGCAGGTACGCGCCCACGCCGTAGTAGTGCGTGATGTGGCGGTTCGCGATGAACGGCAGGTCACCGCCCGACGGCGAGTTCGTCACGTACGGCACGTCGGGGCGGAAGCGATCCACCTGGCCCGGCAGCAGCTCTCGAAACAGCGGCGAGGCCCACGACGCCCGCGACAGCCCGAGCATCGACGACTGCTGCTCGACCTCGCTTCCCCCACACAGCACCGCCAGCGACGGCGCCGTCTGCACCCGGTTCAGCAGCTGCGCCGCCTCGTCGGTGACGCTTTTTACAAACGCCGCGTCCGCCACCGGGTAGTCGAAGTTGGCGAACATAAAGTCCTGCCAGACCAGCAGCCCGAGCTCGTCGCAAAGCGCGAAGAACGCGTCCGATTCGTAGAGCATCGTCCCGCCCACGCGGACCATGTTCATCCCCGCGTCGCGCATCTGCGTGAGCCACGGCAGGTACGCCTCGCGCGACGAGGGCAGGGTGACGAGGTCGGCCGTGCTCCAGCAGGCGCCGCGGCAGAACACGCGCTCGCCGTTGACCTTCAGCTGCGAACCGTCTTCGAGCTCGATCGCGCGGAAGCCCACCTTGCCCAGGTCGATGGCGAATTCTCCGACGCGCACCGTGAGGGCATGCAGCGCTGGCGTGCCGTGCGTGTGCGGCCACCACGCGGCGACCTCTTCGATTCGCACGTCACCGCGCAGCAGGCCCGGCTTCACCCACCGCAGCGCCGCGGTCTGGCCGGCGATTTCCATCGACGCTTCGCCGCGCGCGCCTTCGACCTCGAGCTCAATCGCCAGCACGCCGGCTTTTTCGTCGAGGTGGCTGCGCACGTCGGCGCGCTTCACGGTCAGCGGCCCTTCGGTCACCAGCTCGACGGCCCGCCACGGCCCCACCGCGTGAACAGGCGGACACCAGCCGGGCATGTGGCCGAGCAGCGTGGTGCGGATGAAGCGCAGCGTGCCCGGTTCGATCATCCGCGGCCGCCAGCGCGCGCGCCCCTTCTTGCCCTTCAGCACCGGCTCGAGCGCGCGGAAGACGATGCGCAGCTCGTTCTCGCCCGCGCCGGTGAAAGCCACGTCATGCGCGAGAAACATGCTGTCGGTCTGCAACAACTTCGCGCCGTTCAACCAGACCTCGGCGATCGTCGCGAGGCCGTGGAAGCGCAACGTCTGTGGACCCGTCGCGGTGAAGCGCGTGCGAAACCAGAAGTCTCTGGTGTGCAGCGGGGTGGGCGCGTCGATGGACCACCTGCCCGCGTCGCGCAGCGCCTGCGCCACCGTGCCCGGCACCTTCGCGGGAATCCACGGACCCTGCTCGGACTCCGAAAGCTCCCAGCCTTCGGTGAGCGGGGCGACGCGGCGGCCGGTGATGGAATGAACTCGAGCCATGTCAGGGTCCGCCCAGGACCTCGAGCGCCGCCGCAGTCACCCCGAACGAAGTCCAGGGCCCCGTCATCGCGTGTCCGTCAGCCGTTCGTGCATGCCGTTGGGCAGGTAGTACGTGAGCCGCACCGTGCCGATCACGACCTCGGCCCCGTTGAACAGGGGTGTGTGCTTGTCGCCGAGCTTCATTCCTTCGAGCTTCGAGCCGTTGCGGCTCTTCAAGTCGGCCACCGTCCACCGGTAGCCGTCGTAGACGAACGCGAGGTGCTTCAACGACACCGTCGCATCGTTCACCTCGAAGTCGCAGCTCGCGCGCCCCACCACAATCGGCGACCCATCGCGCTTCGGCTCGAGCGCAAGGGCCAACGCCTCCATGCTCAGTGACTTCGCCGGTGCCGGCGGCAGCGTCACCAGCGACGCCCCCGCGAGCGTCGTCTTCGCCGGAGGGCTCCACCCACCCGGTTCCCACACCAGCCAGTCGTGCGCGTGTTCCTCACTGAAGTCTTCCAGCGAAGACGTGGCGAACTTCTTCTTCAGCGCCGACAGCAAGAAGCTGCGCACGTCTACCCGTACCGCTCGACCAGCACGCCGAGCGCAGTGTCATGCGCCCGTTCGAGGGTCTCGAGGGTCGGGTTGAAGTCGCCGAACTTCTTCTTGTTCACCGCGCGCGCGAGCAGAAACTGCAGCCCCTTCGTCGTCGAGGCCAACTGCTCGCACGCCGTGATCGCCTCTTCGAGCCCGCCTTCACCCTGCGCCGCCAGCCACTTGCAGTGGTCGCCCAGCAGCTCGAAGTTGGCCCCGAGCTGGCGGACCACGTTGAACGAATACAGATGGAAGTACGCCATCGGGCGCAGCGCGAGCTGTTCGAGGTGCCGCGGAAACTCAGCGCGCAGCTTCGCAATCGGGTTCGTCGGCCGCCGGCGCAGGTGCCACCCCAGCAGCGCCTTCGCTTCGTCGACCAGCGCCTGACCCGACTTTCCTTCGCCATCCTTCTGCTTCACGAACTCGACGTACGGAAACAGCACGTTCGGGTTTTCTTTGAGCTCGGGGACGCGGCGAAACACGCCGTCGAAGTCCTCGCCCGACAGCTCGTAGAAGCCCGCGTTGTGGAAATACGTGAGGCGCCGGTGCACCGCGTCGAGCTCGACGATGCCGACCGTCGTCTTCACATGTTCGGTTCGGTACGCCGTGCCGCGCGTGTCGGGCAGATAGAAGCTGTCCATCTCGACCAGCACCAGGTTGCCGCGATCCAGCTGCACTGCGGTGTGGGCTTCGATCGAGTCGTAGATCGCCAATTCCTGCACGTGCAGCCCGAACAACGACTGCAGGTCTTCCAGCGGGAACTTGAAGAACGTCAGCTGGTCGCCTTCGAAGTCCTGCGACACCGTGAACCCCAGCGCCGCCGCCGGCTCGAAGCCGTACGCGTTCAGCACCTCAATCCACAAGTCGACGTAGCAGTTCGTCTCGGGCCAGCTACGGGTCGCGGCGTGCAGCGCGTGCGGCTTGAACGTCTGGGTCGAGATTTTCGGCAGCACGTGTCGGTTTAACCCCAGAGCACTTCGCGAACGCCCTTGGGCCACGCCTTCACGTCGAGCCCATGGTGCTTGAACAGCGCAAGGGTCACGCGTTCCATGCCGAAGCCGACGCACGCCGTGTGCGCGACTGCGCCGTCGGGCGTCTTCATGTGCCACAGGTGACCGAAGTGGTCCTGGTGGTAGTTGAAGCTCAAGCACGCCGTCGGCTTCTCGGTGCTCGTAATGGGAATCAGCAGCTCGAACTTCAGGTTCTGGTCGCGCTGGTTCACCGCCAGCATCTTTCCCGCGCGGCCGAAGAAGGGGTCATTCGCCACGTCGATGTTCAGCGGCACTTCCAGCGACTTCATCAGCTTCTGGCCCCGCTCGAGCCAGAGCTCGCGAAAGGCCATCACCTGCGCCGGGGTGCCGATGCGCACGTATTCCCGCATCCGGAACAGCTGCATGCGCGCGGGATCCAGCGAAGGCTCGTGGCGGAAGCAGTACGAGTACACGTCGACGAGGTTGCCGCCTTGTCCCAGCGGGCCCCGCTTCGCGACCGTCGGGTAAATCGGGTAGCAGGCCGCCGGCGTCATCACCACATTCGTGGCCTTCTGCCCGGCCGTCCAGTCTTCCTTCTTCTCGAGCTTGTCGAGCAGCGCCATGTGGTCGCGCTCGTTGCCCATGAAGCTGTGAACCGTGCCCGCCAGCTGCGGGAAGCTCTTCAGGTATTCGCTTTCTTCGAAGTGCTGCCGGTTGATCGCCGGTGGGAAACGCATCACTTCCGCGCCGTCGCCGCCGCCGTACTTCGTGATGACGGTGTTGAACCGTTCGACCACGTCTTCGAACGCGCCGCTGCGGCCGAACAGGCCGTCGACCCCCATCGGAATCAGCAGCCCGGCGTCGGTCAACGACTTCAGGAAGGTGGCCTGGGCGTCCATGTCGCTCACGTGAACAATCCGTTGTCTTCTTTGTGGACCAGCAGGAGGTTGGCCGTGTTGCCGTAGATTCGGTCGTTGCTGACCATCACCGCCGCCGAGTGCGCGTCGCGCAGGTGCCGGCCCAGGCTGAACTTCGTGTCATTTCTGTAGCCGTAGATGCCGCAAACCATCAGCGCGTGGTTCACCACGGCGACCGCCATCTGCGAGGTGCCCGTCTTCAGGCTGTTCATCGAGATCGCAAACGACAGCGACGACAGCTTGTCGACGTTGCCCATCGCCTCTTCGTACTGCTTCGCGCCCGCGACGACGTTCGCCTTCATCTGCTGGTGCAGGCTGACGGCTTCGGCGAGCCGCACCGCGCCGGGTGGAATCGACCCCGGCTTCTTGCGGGCCTCGG
>JAYUXE010000433.1:0-2007 GCA_043753165.1 Archangiaceae bacterium
TGCCGAAGGCGGTAATACCCCCCCGGCGCGTCCGCGCGTTCGTTCGTGATCCCGTAGAAGTTCCGCGTGTAGCCGGGCGTTCGCAGCTCGAGGTCGACCTGCTGGTCGAGCAGGTCCGCGCTCTGTGGAAACAGGCCGCGATAGGCCAAGGACACGCCGGGGGTGCCGGTCGAGACGTAGCCCGTGAGCGTGTGCATCGAGGCAAAGGGCTTCTTCTTGTAGCCCTGCACCACGTAGGTGAACACGCCTCCGAAGGCGGCGCCATCGTCGGGGTTGATGCGGAACCCGGGCATGAAGGCGCCGCTGTCGGGCTCGTGGTTTTCCCACGGATCATATTGGTTCTCGTACGCGAGGTTCGATCGCAGATCGCGCACGGCGATCGCCGGGTCGATGTCGACGCCCTTCATGCTGTCGTAGACCCAGATGGCCGTCGCCTCCATCGGGGCGGAAGCGGTGACGGCGTCCTTGCCTTCGCCGCCGATGAAGCGGACCCCGATCTTCCGGTGCGGGGTTCCGTGGACGATGAGTTTGTCATCGCCTTCGAGCGCGTAGAGGCGAACCTCGTCGGTCTCTTCTGGCCGGAAGACGCGGTCGTAGAAGACGCCGTTCTTCTTTCCCTGCACCACCACCTGCACGCCACCGTGCTCGAGAAAGGTGAGGTCGAACGTGTCGTCGTGCGACGAGCCCACGACGTCGACGTTGCGGCTGATGAGCGCGTAGAAGTCGTCGGCCGTGTCTTCGAGCGCGTCTCGCCGCTGCTTCAGCGCAGCCGCGAGACGGTCGCCATCCAGCGCGCGGGCTTCCGGGTGCCAGGTGTCGAACGACGCAGCGATGACGTCGTCGGTGAGCTTCGCCTTCACTTCGCTTGCAATCTGCTTCCACTGTTCGTGGGTCAGCTGGTTCAGCATCAGCGCGTCGACGTCGCGCGCGTTGTAGTTGAGCCACCCGAGCCTGCCGACGCTGCCGCTGTACGGCTGCAGCGACCGCGCCTGAGGCACGATCAACCGGGCGACCATCAGGCCCAGCCCGTCGTAGTTCGCGAAGGCCTGATCGCGATCGCGGGGAATGGGCTGGTAGGTGCGCACGCCGTCCTCCCCTGGAATTCCCGCGAACGCCCACTGACCGCGGTGGCGATCCCAGTCGCCGACCAGCACGTCCAGCAGGCGCGCGCGCAGCATCGCGGCCTGGTCGAGCCGGTGCTTGTGCGGCTTGTCGATCATCTTTTCCAACAGCTCTTCGTACGACTCGAACTTCGTCTTCCCTTCCGCGGGCGGCTTGCCGGCCAGGTGTTCGGGCAGGACGCCGTCGTCCAGCGACTTCGGCCGGAGCTCGAGCATCACCACCTCGTTGGTGATGAACCCACGGTACGGCCCCAGCGCTGCCTGGTCGGGCAGGTAGAGCAGGCGCGGGCGCTGGTGCAGGACACCGATCGCGGTGGCGAGGCCGGGGACAGCGAGCGCGCCTTCGGGATGCGAGGCGGTGAAGCCCTGGTCGAGCAGCCGCTGGCCGGCGCTGAGCTCGTTCAGCGGCCAGGGCAGCACGCGGCCCGGATCCTTCGTGGTCGAACGAATCGCCCAGTCCCCACCCTGCGCATCGTGAACCCGAACGCTGTTGGTCTGCAGCCCGCCGCCGACCTTGAACGGCTCGAAGCCTTCTGCTTCGAGGTTCAACACGTCGTAGGGAAGGCGCAGTGCGAACGCGTCGCCGTAGAACGAGCCGAGCAGCAGCTGCAGCACCCCGGGGATCTTCCAGGTGGGTCGCTTCGAGTAGCCGGCCTCGACGGGGCCTGCGGGAAGCGGGGCCGGGGCCTCTTCGACAGCCGCGCTGATCTGCCGCACGGGCGGAAGGGCCACCTTCGTCACGTCTGCGCCCGCAGGCACGAGCCGCACCTCGCCTTCGCCGGACTTCGAGACTTCGAGCTCGACCCAGCCTGCAGCAGCAATCGCGACGTCGCCTTCCCGCGCACCCGACAACCGCCCGGCTGAACGTGCCGACGTGCCAGAGACG
>JAYUXE010000434.1:0-2006 GCA_043753165.1 Archangiaceae bacterium
GGGAAGTAGCCGATGACTTCTTCGTCTTCGAAGATGAGGCCCGACCGGTTGCCTGCGACGAACGACGTCGACATGTGCACCAGCGGCACGTCGTAGTGAAGGCACGCGTCGACCAGATGCTTGAGGCCGTGCGTGTTGACGTTGAGGCCGACTTCCAGCGACGGGTTGAAGCTGACAAGGCCCGCGCAGTTGATGACGACGTCGAGCTGACCCTTCAGCGCCTTCGCCGGCTCTTCGTCCATTCCCATCCACGGGTCGGTGATGTCGCCGTCGAGGATGGTGGTCTTCTCGCGCAGCCAGGCGACGAGGCCTTCGTCGCCGTACTTCTCGCGAAGGGGAATGAAGGGCTCGCTGGGGACGACCTTGTCGTAGAAGCGCGTCTCGGCGTTCTTGCTGCTGCCCTTGCGGACGAGGACGTAGACCTTTTTCAGCTGCTCGCCGTACCGGTGCAGCAGCATCGACAAAGAGACCTTGCCGACGAAGCCCGTGGCACCCGCGAAAAGCACGCGTTTGCCAGTGAGGATTTGAGTGACGTCAAGGGGGCCCAGCGGGGTTCCGGCCATGGCGATGCTCTAGCCGCCACCGACCGGGAAATCCAGCCAGTCGGGGCCCCTGTACGGGCGGGCTCCATGCACTGGTAGGGTGCAACCCTTGAACAAGCTCATCCCGTCTTTCTTCGCAGCGCTGGCGCTCAGCTGTGCATCTGGCGCCAGCCCCACCAACGAAATTTTCTACGATCCCTGTGAGCCGGTCGTCGTCGTCCCTGACGCGGCAGCCACCGCCGCGCAGCTCGAAGGCATCAAGGCAGCGATCAAGCTCTGGAAGGAGGTCGGGGTGGGCTCCTTGTCGCTGGAGTCCGCTCCCGGCCAACAGCACGTGCGCGTCTACTTCAAAGATGCCCTCGCGTTGTTTCACGGGGTGTACGAGCCTTCGAACGGCGAAGTGCGAATCAACAACGTGATGGCTAACCGCGCGCTCGACATCACGATTGCCCACGAGCTGGGGCACGCGATTGGGTTGCCTCACGTCGACCGTGGCGCGCGAATTTCGGTGATGAACCCGTCGAATGAAACGATTGCCCCCACGGTTGACGACGCGAAGCAGCTGCGCGAACGCTGGCTCTGCCCCGCGCCAGCGCCTTTCTAGAACTCGAAGCCGACTTTGCCTGCCAGGCTGACCGCGATCGGCTTCCCGTTCGAGCTGGGGAGCAGCTCGCTGGCGACCGAGGGGTGCACCATGCCGCGAAGGTCACCGATGAAGTGGTTCTTGCGGTACGCGAGCCCCAACCCGACAGGGATCTCGCTGCTGTTGGTTCCGTCAGCGATGGCCGAGGTGTTGGCGGCAGAGTTCTGCATGTTGTACCGGCGGTAGGTGTACCCGGCGACGGCATACGGCTGCCAATCGTTGACGAGGACGTTGACGCGAACCAGACCTTCGACGCCGTTGGAAATGAGAATCGCGTGGTCTGCGGCTCCCAGCGCATTCTTCACTGCGTTCGCGCTGCCGACGTATGCAACTTCACCCGCGAGATGACGACGGGTTCCGACCGTCAAACGGGCAGCCCAGCCGGCTCCGGCGCTGACGAGGCCGCGGTGTCCACGGTCGACGAAGTCGTGCACGCCGCCGCCGACATCCAGGGCGAGCCCGACGCGCTTCATCAGGCTGGGCCTGTCTCTCTGATCCATCCGGCCCATCGGCATGGTGTCGGGGTTTTCGACGGCGAACGCGCTCGAGGTCCGGGCTGCCGAGCTGTCTTTGGCGGGTGGCACGTCGTAGACGCCGGCCGATGACGGCTGCTGATCGCCCGTTAGCGACGAAGGGTTGTCTTGAGCGGCAGCTGCAAGTGAGAGCGACGAAACTGCAACAGCCATCAGGCGGTGGGTGGTGCGCATTTGTTCTCCGGGTGGTGCAGATCAAATTGATCAGCCCATTCCTTCGCTGCAGACGGTATGCCCCTCGGGAAAAGAGGGGCATTCCGAGACAGGCTGCGCGCCGCCCGTGGTGCA
>JAYUXE010000435.1:0-2005 GCA_043753165.1 Archangiaceae bacterium
CGTCCACGCGTAGCCGTACGAGTACATGAGGTTCTCGGACGCGAGCACCAGTCTGCGGTTTCCGAGGTCGAGCCAGCGCATCAGCGCGGCGAGGTCGGCCCGCGAGAGCATCGTGAACTGCCCGAAGCTTTCGCCCGTGTACCAGACGACGTTGTCGTAGGCGGAAAGCTGCTCGAACGTCAGCGCGGCGCCGCCATCGCCCTGGTTCGGGATGTGCGCGGTGTCGAAGGCGAGGCCCGTCGAGCCGAGCTGCGTCGCGAAGAAGATGTCGTTTGCCGAAGCCGATGCCGCCAGCACCGAGTTGTTGGCGCTGATGTCGTCATCCACGAGCAGCGTCTTCGCAGCGGCGGGTACGACGAGCGTCAAGGAAGTGCGCGCAATCTCGCCGCCGTCCAGCGACGCGGATATCGACAGCGCGTACGTGCCAGCCGTGAAAGGCAACGGCTCAACACGCCCTGCACGCCCAACGCATTGCCGAGCTCGGCCATGCACATGCCGTCGTCGCTGCAGCCCAGCAGCTGCTTCTGCCGTTCGAAGCCCAGCAGCACGCTGATGTCCCGTGCGGTGACGACCCGAATGCCGGTGAACGCCTGCGCCAGATGATCCGTCAACGGGGCGGACATCGCGGCATCCAGCCCACTCGTGGTGAGGCCAGGCGCCGCCAATTTCAGCTCGGCCGGTTCAGCGGCGGCGAGGACCAGACCCAGGGCAAGGAGGATCATCGGCCACGCAGGATACCCGGGTTGTGAGGGGGGGCGTCGGCTGGTAAGGCCAGCCGACTCTTTTTCAGCCGCGCGCCCGACCCGGAGTGACACCTTGATCAACCGCCCGAACCGCACCAACCGAGCCGCTGCCGGCTCGTGGGTTCCTGGCCCTTCGTCCCCCCGCAGTGGCACCGAGGCGCTG
Source organism: Archangiaceae bacterium (assembly GCA_043753165.1). Taxonomy (GTDB): domain Bacteria; phylum Myxococcota; class Myxococcia; order Myxococcales; family Myxococcaceae; genus JAGSPQ01. Next base: position 907 of record JAYUXE010000435.1, read on the forward strand.
CGGGAAGCAGTGACGGCGCTGGGGCAACCGGTGGTGGTGGTCGAGCGCGACGGTCGTCCGGCCGTGGCGCTGGGCGGGCAGGCGCAGCTGGGCGTGACGGCCAAAGACGGCGCCTTGCCGCTGCTCGCGTGGGTGCCGCCGCTGCTGCCGTCGCAGCTGGGCGATGCAAGCTTCCTCGAGGATTACCGGGTCGATGCGGCGTACGTCGCGGGCGAGATGGCCAATGGCATCGCGTCGGAACAGCTGGTCGAAGCCGTCGCCCGCGCGGGGATGCTGGGCGTGTTCGGCGCGGCGGGGCTTTCGATCGAACGCATCGAGCAGGCGATGGAAAGGCTCGAGCAGAACCTGGGCGCGCTGCCGTGGGGCGTGAACCTGATCCACTCGCCCGATGATCCGCGCCTCGAAGCAGAAGCGGTCGACCTGTTCCTTCGCCGCGGCCTGAAGCTCGTCAGCGCGTCGGCGTATCTCGACCTCACGCTGCCCATCGTCCGCTACCGGCTGGCCGGCATTCACCGCGACGCGAACGGACAGGTGGTGGTGCCGAACCGCGTGATGGCGAAAGTCTCGCGCGTGGAAGTGGCGCGAAAGTTTCTCGAGCCGGCGCCGCAGCGATTCGTCGACGTGCTCGTGGCCGAAGGGTTCTTGAGCCCAGAACAGGCGGCGCTGGCGGCGACGGTGCCGATGGCGGACGACCTCACCGCCGAAGCCGATTCGGGCGGACACACCGACAACCGGCCGCTGGTGTTGCTGCTGCCCGCGCTGCAGGCGTTGCGCGATGAAGTCAGCGGTGCCCGCCGGGTCCGCGTCGGGGCTGCCGGCGGCCTCGCGACCCCGGCGTCGATCGCCGCTGCGTTCTCGATGGGCGCCGCGTACGTCGTCACGGGCTCGATCAACCAGGCCTGCCGCGAAGCTGGAACCAGCGATGCCGTGCGCCAGCTGCTCGCGCAGGCGGGCCCGACCGACGTGGCGATGGCGCCCGCGGCCGACATGTTCGAGATGGGCGTGAAGGTGCAGGTGCTGACGCGCGGGACGCTGTTCGCCGTTCGCGCGACGCGCCTGTACGAGCTGTACCGCACGGTCGATGGCCTCGCGGCGCTTC
>JAYUXE010000436.1:0-4926 GCA_043753165.1 Archangiaceae bacterium
CGACGTCGGCGGCTCAGGGAATCGGGGCGGCCACATCGTGGGACATCGACCCTTTGCCGAGGAAACGGCTCAGCACGAACCGCCCAATCGTCTTCTGGAACCAGGCCGGCTTCTGGGTCGGAAACCCGGTCACCGAAAGCTCGAGGCTCTGCGCACAGTGGGCCAGCGCCCAGCCGAGCCCGGGCACTTCCGCCTGATCGATGGTGCTCAACCGGGCGAGCACCTGGTCGAAGGTCTTCATCAGCTCAGACCGCGATGGTCTTCAGGTCGCTGGCAACTTTCAGCTTCGGCTGGGTCAGCTTCTGCACGGACTCGACCGTTTCACCGGGCGCGAGCTCGCGCAGCACCAGGCCTTCGGGCGTGACTTCGATGAACGCGAGGTCGGTGACCAGAAAGTGCACGCACTGCTTGCCGGTGAGGGGCAGCGAGCACTTGTCGAGGATCTTGGGCTCGCCCGCCTTGTTGGCGTGCTCCATCGCGACGAAGACCTTCTTGGCCCCGATGGCGAGATCCATCGCGCCGCCCATGCCCTTCACCATCTTGCCGGGAATCGTCCAGTTGGCGAGGTCGCCGGCGGCACTGACTTCCATCGCGCCGAGCACGGCCATGTCGACGTGGCCGCCACGAATCATCCCGAAGCTCATCGCCGAGTCGAAGTACGACGCGCCGGGGACGACGGTGACGGTCTCTTTCCCCGCGTTGATCAGGTCGGCGTCTTCCTGCCCTTCGACGGGCCACGGGCCGATGCCGAGCAACCCGTTCTCGCTCTGCAGCAGCACCTCGACGCCTTTCGGAATGTAGTTGGCGCACAGCGTCGGCAGGCCAATGCCGAGGTTGACGTTGAAGCCGTCTTTGAACTCACGGGCGACGCGTGCTGCGATCTGCTCTCGGGTCAATGGCATGTCAGCTCGCCTTCCGTACGGTGCGCTTCTCGATCCACTTCTGCAGACCGACGCTCTGGATGATGCGCTTCACGAAGATCGACGGGGTGTGCACCTGGTCGGGGTCGAGCTCGCCGGCCTTCACGATCTCTTCGACCTCGACGATGGTGGTCTTCGCCGCCATGCACATCAGCGGCGAGAAGTTGCGCGCCGTCTTGCGGAACACGAGGTTGCCGTACGTGTCGGCCTTCCACGCGCGGATGATCGCGAAGTCGGCCTTCAGCGGCAGCTCGAGCACGTACTCGCGGCCGTCGATCGTCTTCGTCTCTTTGCCGTCGGCGATCACGGTGCCCACGCCGGTCGGGGTGAAGAACCCGCCGATGCCGCACCCGCCCGCGCGAATCCGTTCGGCCAGCGTGCCCTGCGGATTCAGCTCGACCTGCAGCTCGCCCGACAGGTACTGGCGTTCGAACTCTTTGTTCTCACCCACGTAGCTGCTGATCATCTTCTTCACCTGCTTCGCCTTGAGCAGCACGCCCAAGCCCAGGTCGGTGGTCCCGCAGTTGTTCGAGATGATCGTGAGGCCCTTCACGCCCTTCTGGTGCAGGGCGGTGATTAGGTTCTCGGGGTTGCCGCACAGGCCGAAGCCGCCCGACATGATCACCGCGCCATCGGGAATGTCTTTGACGGCCTCGGCGGCCGAAGCGAAGACCTTGTTCATCGCTCGACCATCATCGCGATGCCCTCGCCGCCGCCGATGCACAGCGAGGCGACGCCACGCTTCTTGCCCAGGTCCTGCATTTCCTGAATCAGGGTGACGAGCACGCGCGCGCCCGAGGCGCCGATGGGGTGGCCGAGGACGACCGCGCCGCCGCGGATGTTGACCTTCGAAGGGTCGAGCTTCAGCAGCGTGTTGTTGGCGATCGAGACGACCGCGAAGGCCTCGTTGATCTCCCAGAGGTCGACGTCGCTGGTGGTCAGCTTCGTCTTCGTCAGCAATTTATTGATCGCATCGGCCGGAGCGATCGTGAACTCCACCGGCTTGCGCGCGGCGGCGGCGTGGCCCGTGATCTTCGCGAGCACCGTGCGACCTTCGGCCTTTGCGCGGTCGGCGGACATGAGAACGAGCGCGGCGGCTCCATCGTTGATCGACGACGCATTCGCCGCGGTGATCGTGCCGTCCTTCTTGAACACCGGCTTGAGGCCGCCGATCTTGTCGGGCTTCGCGTTCTTCGGGCCTTCGTCGTCGGTGACAATCACCGGGTCGCCCTTCTTCTGCGGCACGCTGACAGGGGCAATCTCGGCTTTGAACGCGCCGTCTTGCTGGGCCTTGATCGCGCGCTTCGTCGACTCGATCGCGAACTCGTCCTGGGCCGACCTCGAGATCTTCATCGAGTCCGCGCACTGTTCGGCGCAGCTGCCCATGTGGATGTTGTCGTACGGATCCCAGAGGCCATCCAGGATCATCTCGTCTTTGAGCTCGGTGTTGCCCATGCGCGCCCCGCCGCGCATCGCGTGGGTCAGGTACGGGGCGTTGCTCATCGACTCCATGCCGCCCGCGACCGCCACCTCGATGTCGCCCAGCGCGATCGCCTGGGCCGCCTGGATGACCGCCTGAAGGCCCGAGCCGCAGACCTTGTTCACGGTGATGCACGGGGTGGTGTGCGAGACGCCCGCGAAGATCGCCGCCTGGCGCGCCGGCGCCTGGCCGACGCCCGCCTGCAGCACGTTGCCCATCACCACCTGGTCGACCGCGTCCGCCTTTACCCCTGCCCGTTCGAGCGCCGCCTTGATCGCCACGGCCCCCAGCTGCGGAGCCGTGAGCGAGGCCAACGCCCCCTGAAATGCACCAATCGGAGTACGGGCAGCACCAACGATGACGACGTCACGGGCCATGGGATTCTCCTCGGGGAAAAGACTGCCTTCTTCTCGCCCCAAAGCGACCCGATTTCAAGGCTGACCGTCAGTCGCCGAAGTCGTCGCCACCGCCCGAATCGTCGGAAGCGCTTTCGTCCACCGCCGCTTCGGGCTCGCTGGCCGGGGCCGGTTCGCCGGTGCCGCCCAGGAACTGGTGAGCGATCGCGCTGCCGATGAACGTGCCTGCGATGCTGCCCATCAGGTTCCCACCAAAGCCACCCCCGCCAAACGTGCGTTCCATCGTTCCGGGCCGGGTGAGCTCGGCGCGGGTCGCGGTGCGGGCAAGCGACTTCGGATCCGTGGCGTTGGAAGCCGCGACGCGTTCGGCCTCGGACAGCTGCGGGTTCAGCGCGTTTGCGGCCTGCACACGCTGCTCGGGCGTCAGCGCCGCAAACGCCTCGGCGTGCGCTTGTTCCACGGCGTCGGGCGGGGCCGTGCGCAGCAGGTACCGGTAACGTTCCATCGCCTGGGCGTCGTTGCCCGGGGCCGGCGTGCCAAGCGGAGACACGGTGGTGGTGCTGCTGCCGAAGAGACGATCGAAGATGCCCATGGAAGACGCTCCTTGTTTTACTTCGCGATGTCAGCAGTGTGCGGCACCTGGTTGAGCGCGACGGGCTTCGTCTTGCGCGTGGTGCGGATGTTGATCAGCTCGACGAACACGCTGAAGCCCATCGCGCCGTAGATGTAGCCCTTGCCGATGTGCGCGCCGAAGGCCTCGCTGACGAGCACGAGCCCGATCATGAGCAGGAAGGACAAGGCGAGCACCTTGACCGAAGGATGCCGCTCGACGAACTCACTGACCTGGCGGCCGACCAGCAGCATCACGATCAGCGCGATCACGTTCGCCGCGACCATCACCGCGATGTACGGCGACATGCCGACCGCGGTGATCACCGAGTCGATCGAGAACACGATGTCGAGAATGATGATCTGCAAGAGCACGCCCGCAAACGTCACGACGGCTTTCTTCGGCGCGTCGGCCTCGTCGCTGGCCTCGAGCTTGTGGTGGATCTCTTTGGTCGCCTTGTAGAGAAGGAAGATGCCGCCCGCGAGCAGGATGAGCGCCTTCCCCGAGAAGCCTTTTCCCAGCACGGTGAACAGCGGCTGATCGAGCTTCACGATCCACGCGAGGGTCGCCAGCAGGCCGAGCCGCGAGACGAACGCGCCCATGAGACCCAGCTTCCGCGCCTTCTCGCGCTGCGCGACGGGCAGCCGGCTGGAAAGGATCGCGATGAAGATGATGTTGTCGATGCCGAGCACGATCTCGAGCGCAGCGAGCGTCGCGAGACTCAGCCAGACTTCAGGGGACGAGAGCAGTTCGGTCATGTCGGCCCAGGGGCTTAACCAGCCCGACTGATTCGAATAAGTCGAATTCTTCGCGGCGATGCATCGAGAATCTCTAACAAGTATCCATTGGCCGTCTGTAGCAGCTCGCCGACCGTGGGGATCCGGCCGGCAATTTCCAGGGCCAGCCCCGCGAGGGTGGTGAAGTCACCGTCTTCGGGCAGCTGGAAGCCCAGGGCGCGGTTGATCTCGCGCACAGGCATCTGGCCGGTGATGCGGGCCGAGCCATCGGGATCTCTTGCCATCGCAGGCTCGGCCTTCGCGCGTTCGCTGAACATCTCGCCCACCAGCTCTTCGAGCAAATCTTCGATGGTGACGATGCCCGCGAGCCCGCCCCGTTCATCGACGACGATCGCGAAGGGCTGGTGGCGGCTGCGCATCTGTTCGAGCAGGTCGACGGCGCGCGTCGTCGGGGGCACGAAGTACGCGGGGCGCAGCAGATCTTCGACGACCAACAGCTGGCGTTCCCACCCCAGGGCGAGCACGTCTTTCATGCTCAGGTAGCCCACGACGTGATCGGGGGTGCCGTCGTACACGGGCATGCGCGAGTGGCCTTCCTCGAGCAGCGCCTGCCGCAGCGCCTCGGGGCTCGCGCGGCGATCGATCGCCACCACCTTCGGCCGCGGCACCATCACGTCGCTGGCGATGAGGCGGCCGAAGTCGAGCGCACGCGAGGCGATCTCACCGGCCTTCTCGTCGACTGAGCCGGCCTTCGCCGCCTCGTCGACCAGCTGGCGAAGCTCGTCGGACGACAGCCGCGCTTCGAGAAACGTCGTCTCGTCCT
>JAYUXE010000437.1:0-4923 GCA_043753165.1 Archangiaceae bacterium
GTACCGCCGCCGGCCTTCACGTTCTGCAGCATGTGCTGCACGCCCGCGCGCGACGCCGCCTTCGGCCTGAGCACAGTGCCCATCGTGTCGAACGTCGCGACGTGCAGCTTCTCGTTGGGGAAGCCCGCGAGGATGCGAGAGAGTGCCTCTTTGGATTTCTCGATCGCTCCTTCCATCGAGCCGGATTTGTCGATCAGGAACATCACCTGTACGTCGGCCTCGCGGGTCGCTTCCGTCACGGCCTTGCGCGCGGCGTTGTCGGCGGCCTCTTCGAGCTTCGCCTTGAGCGCCTGGTTTTTCACGTTCTTGGCGATGTTCAGCGCGCGTTGATCGGTCGACGTCTCGACTGCCTTTTCCCAACGCAGGCGAACTTCGGGGTCTGCCATCAAGCCGAGCTCTTCGAGCGTGGGCGTCATGATGCGCAGATCGCGATCCGACAGCGACGGAAGCAGCGCGACGAGGATCGCGGGAGTGAGCCCGATTTCCCTGGGCAGGCGGCCGACGACTTCTTTGTAGGTGAGCCGCTGTCCTTCGATCATCTCGCAGATCTCGGCTTCGCTGAGGCCGTCGAGCCGGCTGCTCTTGCTGAGCTTGAGGCCGGTGAGCCCGACGGTGCGGTGACCTGCGGCGGCCTGCTTCTGTTTCCAGCCGAGGACCTCGAAGAACGCAGGCCCCGCGGGCTTGTACCCGGCCTTCCGTGCGATCGCCTTGATGGTCTCTTTGAAGCCTGCCTTCACGAGGCCGGCCAGCAGGGCAGGGTTGTTCTCGCGGTGCAGCAGCCATTTTTCGGCGGCCTTCTTCCACCGGCCGATGGGCGCCTTCTTCGAGCCGGGATCTGCGAAGCCCGCCTTGCGATTGAGCTCGGCGATCTGGGGGCTCTCGAGCAGCTCGGCCACGCGCAACACGGCTTTCGGCGTGAGCATGCGCGTCGACTTGCGTTCGTACTTGAGCAACATCGCCTCGCCGACGCGGCGGAAGTCATCGTCGTAGAAGGCGACCGAGCCGGCATCTTTGACGGGCTGGCCCGATCGGTTGTGAACGAGCATCAGCGCGGCGCAGGCGACCTTGAGATCGCGCCAGTCGGTCTCGGTGAGCGCGTAGCTGGCGAAGTGCGCCATCAGGTCGGGGTTCAGCGCGTTGATCTCGAGCAGCCGCGTGTAGAGCAGGCGCGCGGCATTTGCGTGCAGGCCGGGCAGCACGGGCTTGGAGTTCTTGATCGCGGGCTGGCCCTTCTTCGGTTTTGGAAACCAGACATTGCCGACCTCGACGCCAGGCCGGTTGTGCCAGAGGTGCGCGGACGAGCTGAGCACGAGGTCCAGCAGCTTTTCAGCGGGTCCCATCTGCGCTTCCAGCAGCGCGACTTTGTTGGCCATGGCTGCGGGTTTTAACCCGGAACTTCCAGCAGCGGTCCGGGGTTACAGTCGTCGACCATGAACGACGAAGAAAAGGGGAAGAAGATCCTGCATGCCGTCGAGCGCATCGTGACGTCGTCCGCTGAGATCAAGCTGACGGTCGCCGCGGCGCGCGAGAAGGTGGAGCCCGGGTTGAAAGGAGCCGCGCTGCGGGAGGCGACGGCGATCGCGTTGATTCGCAGTTACTCGAACCGCGCCGCAATCGCCGGCGGAGCCTCCGGCCTTCCCGCCCTCATCCCCGGCTTCGGATCGATTGCGCTCGCGATCGGCGGTGGCCTCGCCGAGCTGACGCTGCTGCTTAAGTGGGAAGTCGAGATGGCGTTGGCGCTGAGCCACCTGTACGGCTTCGACATCGATGATCCGCGCGAACGCCAGCTGGGCTTCCTGATGGCCAGCGTCGGCACCTACGACGCGAGCGGGAAAAACTTCTTCGTCGATGCGATGCAGGTCGAAGGCACGGCGATCTGGAACTACGCCCCCCGCGCCGTCGGCCGCATGGTGGTCAGCGCGTTCGCGATGGTCGCCGCGATGTACCTGTGGCGCGGGCTCATCAAGGCGGTGCCGTTCGTCGGCATCGGCGTGGGCGCGTCGATGAACAAGGTGCTCACCCAGCGGGTCGGCAAGCGGGTGATGCGGGACTGTGCGACCCGGCGAGAGCTGATGGCCGACGGGCCGGTTGCCAGCGCTGCGCCGAAGGCGTCGAAGAAGAAGGCGAAGCCCCGGAAACCTCGCGCGACGGCCAAGAAGGCCCCCGCGACCCGCCCGGCCGACGACCTGAACTGACCCGTTCTGACGCATCGCGCCAGACGTGATCCTTGGTGCGCTTGCCTTCGTTCGCGCTGACGCAGCGCGTCGAATCCACCACTTCGCCGAGGCCCAAACCCCCGCCGCACCAAACGGTCACCCCTTCGATCGAATTCGATCGATTGCCCGCAGAGCCTTTCGATTTTTCGCAGGGGGTTCCACGGCAACGCACATCCGTAAATTTGCTCGGTACCGTGGCCGCCGGCACGGTGGCCTCCCGCGAGCAGGACGTGGCGGTACCCTCGAAGCCGCCGGCGAAACGCCGAAGCCACCAAACCGGCGAGCCGAATTGACCCGCGATTTGGCGGCGGGTGACGCCCGGGGGACCCCCCTCGAATCAGAATGACCGTTAGCAAACGGCCGGAGGCCATGATTGAAGCGGGCCCACATGGGCGTTTACGAAGAAGGCAGCAGGGTCTGGCCGCAGCTCGGCCTGTCTGAACCCGAGCTCGAGAAGTTCCTCGCCGGCCGAGAGCCGAGCGAGCCTCCGCCGTCGGCGGACTTGTTTCTGGCGTGCGCATGCGTGCTCGGGCGGCCGGAGGCGCTCGCGGCGCTCGACAAGAACGTGCTCGCGCAGGTGCCGGGCTGGGTGTCGCGCATCGACGGCTCGCGGGAATTCGGCGACGACGTGGTGAAGTCGGTGCGGTCGCTGATGCTGGACGGGTCGGCTCCGCGACTGGCGTCGTACGCCGGCAAGAGCCCGCTGGACGGTTTCGTGCGCGTGGCCGCGGTGCGGGTCGCGCTGAAACAGAAGCCGAAGACGCCGTCTGAGCCGCTGCCCGAAGTCGAGCTGAAGCCCGCTGCTGCGCAGGCCCTGGCTGCGGTCGTCACCGCGCTGGATCCGGAAGAGCGGGGTTGGCTCGAGCTCTGTTACCTCGATGGCCTTTCGATCGAACGCATCGCAAGCCTGTTCGGCGTGCCGGCCTCGACGACCTCGCGCCGGGTCGCGGGTCTCGAAGAGCACGTGCTCGTCGCCTTACGTGAACGGCTGCAGCACCAACTTCGTCTGCCGCTGGCCGAAGTCGATTCGTTGGTGAAGCTCGTCCGCGCGAACCTGCCGGCGTGCCTGAGCAAGGCGTTGGCTGCCTAAAGAAGTCCGCGTGCCTTGATGTCGAGGTACGCGTTGACGGTGGCAGCGCCGAACGTGTGCGCGCCAGAACGAACGACGCGGGCCCCCGCATCCCGCAGCCGGGCCGCCGTCAGCCGGTACTCGTCTTCGAGCTTCACCGCGACCTGGCGATCGAACGCCGCGGCCACGTCGTTCGGGATGCCGTTCGCGACGCGCTGAAGATCTTCGTCCACCAGGCACGCGACGATCGGCAGGTGCCGGGGCACGAGCCGCAGCGTCCGCTTCACGAGCGCCGCCGACGTGTCGGCATCGAGCAGGTCGGTGAACATCACCACCAGCGAGCGTTTGCGGCCGCGTGAGAACGCGAGATCGATCGCCGCGCCGTAGTCGCTTTCTTCGAGCGTCGCCTCGACGCGGTACAGCAGCGCGCAGGTAGCCTTCATCGCCTCGGCGCCCTTCTTCGGAGGCAGCCAGGCCTTCACCGCTGAGCCAAACGCCAGCACGCCCACGAGGTCGCCCTGGTCCAGAGACACCTTCGCCACGCGCAGCGCCGCATCGACGGCGAAGTCGAGCTTGCGCCTCCCCGCTTCCGTTTCCCCCGCCATGTGCCGCCCACAGTCGATCAGCAGCAACACCTGCTGGTTCTTCTCGGGTTGGGTCACTCGAACCATCGCCTTGCCGCGCCGCGCGGTGGCATTCCAATCCATCGTGCGGCGGTCGTCTCCGGGGCGGTACTCGCGCAGCGACTCGAACTCGCGGCCTTCGGCGGGCCTTCGCACCACCCTCTTCGCGTCGTCGTCGCGCGCGCGCGCCAGGTGCAGCGCATCGCGGCTGAGCACCGTCAGATCCGGGTACACCTTCACGGCATCAACCACGGGCAACACCAGCTGCCGCGCGCAAAGGCCCCACGGGCCGTGCAGCTTCACGTGAACAGGCCCGAGCGTCAGGTCGCCGCGCACGCGAGGCGTCAGCGTCCACTGCACCGTTTCTGCGATGCGACCGCGGTGTCCTTGCGCGACGGCGGACGCCGGCACCCCGTCGGCGAACTCGCCGTGCACGCCTTCGCTGAACCTCAAGACCACGGGCGCCGGGACCCCCGCCGAAAGCACCGGCTCGATCTCTCGCGTGACGGCGATTGCGCGAGGCGCGCGGAAGTAATCGATGACCGTGAGCAGCAGCACCGCCACGTCGATCGCGAGCCCGACCCAGAGCCACGACGGGCTGATCACTGCGAGGGCCGCGGGAACCATCGCCGCCGTCGCGAGCGCCGCCGCGCGCGGCAGGGGCACGATCACCGCGGCACTTCGACCTTCTCGAGGGCCTGCCGAATCACCTCGTCGGCCGTCAGCCCTTCGACCTCGGCTTCCGACGTGAGCATCAGCCGGTGGTTCAGCACGCTGCGCGCGACCGCCTTCACGTCGTCCGGCGTCACGAACGCCTGTTCCTTCAAGGCCGCCCGGCCTTTCGCCGCAGCGAGCAGGCTCTGGGACGAACGGGGCGAAGCCCCCAGCTTCACGCGCGCATTGCCTCGCGTGCTGCGAACCAGCGCGACGGCGTACGCAATCACGCTGTCGTCGCACCGAACGGTCGCCGCGCCGTGCTGCAGCGCCTCGAGCTCGGCCAGCGTCAACACCGGCT
>JAYUXE010000438.1:0-10900 GCA_043753165.1 Archangiaceae bacterium
GCGCTGCTGCTGATCTTCGCCGAGGTTCCCGTGTGGGTGCGCAGCGGCGCCGGGCTCATCACGGGCGTGCTGTTCCTCATCGTGGTGTTCGGGTTCGTGATGCGGAACCGCGTGCCGTCGGAATCGCACTGGCTCGGCAAGTGGGTGGTGAAGCTGCGGCAGGCGTACGTGGGGCAGAGCGTGAAGCGGCTGTTGGTGACGGCGCTGGTGTTCGCTCCGATGCCGTGGCTGGGGGAATCGCTGACGCTCTGGATTCTCGGCAACGGGTGCGGCATTCCGCTGAATCCGACGCAGGCCTTCTTCGTGCTCGTCGCGGTGAAGGTGGGAATGGTGGTGCCGACGCCTGGTGGCATCGGCTCGGTCGAGGCTGCCGGAGCGACCGCTCTGGTCTTCTTTGGCGCCGAGCCCGCGATCGCGTTCGCGTTGATGTTGATCTACCGGACGTCGCAGCTGGCCGCGGGAAGTCTGGTCGGTGCCGCGTGTCTTGGCGCGCCCGTGCGGATGGAGTCGAACGCCGTCGTGGCGCCTTGAGCGCGGCGGGCATCGTCGGGTTCGTGTTGCTGGCCATCAACCCGATTGGCGGGTTGCTCGCGGCGATTCCGTTCGCGGTCTTCAAGCTCGATTGGCCCGCGTGGTTGCCCGTCGTCGTCGGGCTGCCGCTGGCCTATGTGCAGGTGCTGGTGGTCGACCTCGGGTGGACGCAGCTCGAGAAGTGGGAATGGTGGCGGAAGTTGATCGAGCGCAGCCGCAGCAAGTGGGCGCAGCGGCTGGTCGAGTCGCGCGGCGGGTTCTGGATCACCTTCGTTGCGACGCCGATCATCGGGCCCTGGTTGGTGATGGGGCTGATGCGGTGGGCCGGCGTGCCTCATCGCAAGGTCGCGGTGCCGATCATTTTGTCGCTGGCTTTGAACGCCGCGATGATCGCGCTCGCGTGCGTGGTGCTGCCGACGTTGTTCGCTAGCGCGTGAGCAGCCAGCGGATTCGCGGAATCGTCTGCGCGTGGTGAAGGACGACGGCCGCGACGTAGAAGCCGAACCAGGGCCACAGGTGAAGCCCGGCGAGAGCGGCGGCTCCTCCGATGAAGACGAGCAGCTCGATGGCCAGACGCACCCAGCCTGGAACCGGCACGGGGGCCCTGCCTGAACGGCTCGGGTCGCCGACCACCGCGAACGTGCCCCACAGCACCGAGGCAACCACCGGCAGCGCGATCGCCAGCGGCCACCCCGCCACGTCGTAGCCCCAGTTCGCCATCGCCAGCTGCGCCGTGAGCTCGAGCGCGAACCGGATGAACAATTGCCAGCCAGGGACTTTGGGCGGTTCTGATGACACGCCACGTCGTAACCCGCTGTCGGCCGGTCTTCCAAGCGGCGCCGCATTCGTGGCGCCCTGCGTCAGAATGCTCCCTTCTCGGATGCCCTAACCCCCCGCTGGGACAACCTTTCGGGCATAAGATCGAATTCGATCGAAGATTTCGACGCACTGCGGCAGCGTCGATGGCGGAGGGCACGACGCAGTGCGGCAAGTTCGATCGAATTCGATCGAAGATTCTCGGCGCACTGCGGCAAGCGGCGTAACGCAGTGCGGCGAAACTGATCGAATTCGATCGAATCGCTTTGAGAGTCGACTCCAGCGTCACCGGCGCCGCGGCTGATCGGTATCGGCGTCGCCGATCGGAGCAGGCGTCGCGGACTGACGCCGATAACAATCAGCGACGCCATTGCCGATCAGTTCCGAGCACGCGCGACGGCTAGACTCCGGCCGCTCATGAGACTTCTCATTCCCTTGCTCGTCGTCGTCGTGGTTTCCGGCTGTGGCTCAACTTCCGGAGGCGTCGGCGGAGGAAGCGGCACTGGGGGTGGGTCGGGGTCGGACGGCGGGGTCGGGTCGGGCGGCGGAACCGGAACAGGCGGCGGAACCGGAAGAGGCGGCGGCACCGGAACAGGCGGCGGCACCGGAACAGGCGGCGGCACCGGAACAGGCGGCGGCACCGGAACAGGCGGCGGCACCGGGACGGGCGGCGGCACCGGGACGGGCGGCGGAACCGGAACAGGCGGCGGCACCGGGACGTCTCCGATGATCGCGGGCTGCCCGATGCTTCCAGCGAACAACATCTTCAACACGCCGATCAACGCGCTGCCGGTGCACCCGAGCTCGGCGGCCTTCATGGCGACGATTGGCGCGGTGAACATCCATCTCGACCTCGGCCAGACGACGAACCAGGCGGCGCCCGACTACTACGGCATTCCGTACAACGTGGTGCAGGCCAACACGCTGACGTGGAAGACGGTCGCGTACCAATCGACGGACCCCAATATGGATTGGATGCCGCGCCCCGAGTCCGACTGCGCGATCGGAACCGCGCACACCCTCGTCTCTCCGTGCATCGCTTCCGCGGCGCCGACGCCGCAGCTGCCCATTCCCGCCAACGTGCTCGTCGAAGGAGGCATCTACCCGGACGTGGCCGCGTCGCCCTACGCCGACCACCACATCCTGATGCTCGACTCCGACAACTGCCGACTCTGGGAGGCCTACCACGCGTACACGGGCACCAACGGCGTCTGGAACATCTTCGGGTCGGCAAGCTTCGACCTTCGTTCCAACGCGCTGCGGCCCGCAGACTGGACCTCGGCCGACGCCGCCGGCTTTCCGATTCTGCCGTTGCTGCTGCGCGCCGACGAAGCGTCCACCGGCGTCATCAAGCACGCGCTGCGCTTCACCATCTTGTCGTCCACGATTCGCGGCAGCTACACGTGGCCCGGGCGGCACAAGACGGGCAACTCGACGAACGCCGCGCACCCGCAGATGGGGCAGCTCTTCCGCCTCAAATCCTCGTACGTCATTCCCGCGAACTACAGCGTCCAGTCGAAAGCGATTCTGCAGGCACTGAAGACCTACGGCCTCTATCTCGCCGACGGTGGCTCACGCCTCTACATCCAGGGCGAGCCCAGCTCCTCGTGGTCGAGCGCGATCTTCTCGGAAGTGCAGTCGGTGCCGAGCGCGATGTTCGAAGCGGTGGACCTCGCTCCGATTCGGATGCGCGCCGGCTTCGACGCCAACTCAGGGGCCGTGCCTCCCTGACGTCAGATGCTCAGGCCCCTGTGGAAGCGCCGGTGGTACGCGTCGTGAAAAGCAACTTCAGACGCCTGCTGTTCGCGCGACGCCTGCGCGCCGCTTCGGACGTGCACGCACCACGCTGCTGGCTGCCATCGCGGCATCGAGTGACGCTCTGCCGAACCTGATTCCTCAATGGACGGGAAGGCTGCCGCTCGACCCGTCGACCTGGGCGTGGCCGTTGACCGCGTTCTTCATCGCGATGCTCGGCGGCGTTGCCGACGTCGTGGCCGATTCGTCTCGACGACGGCGCCGTCTTCGCCGAGCCAGGCAGTGAATCGAGCGCCCACCGGCCGAAAGCAGACAATCTGGCAAACCGGTTCGATTGCACTGCCGGTTTGTCGCTGAGGGACATCAGAACGCCCGGCCGCCATCCGTGCGCGCGGGGCACGTGGCTTGTAGCTTCCGGGCACCATGTCGCTCGAACAGCTGGTGGCGAAGGCCCGGGAAGCGGGCGCCTCGGATCTGCACCTCGAAGGCGGCATGCCAGTCGCGATGCGGATCCGCGGTGAGCTGAAGATGTCTGGCGAGCCCATCGCGGCGACCCAGCTTTCCGAGATGGCGCGCGAGGTCATCGGCGATGCGTGGAACGCGTTCGTCGAACGCAGATCTTACGACGGCGCCCGCGTCATCAGCGGAGTCCGCTGCCGCCTCAACATCCTCCAGACCACCCGCGGCGTTGGCTTCGTCATCCGCCTGCTCTCGTCCTTTCAGGCCACGCTCAAGAAGCTCAACCTGCACCCGTCGCTGCGAAAGCTTACCGAGCACCCGCACGGACTCATTCTCGTCGCAGGGCCGACGGGCTCGGGCAAGTCGACCACGCTCGCGGCGTTGCTTCAGGAAATCAACCTCTCGGCCGCACGGCACATCGTGACGATCGAGAGCCCGACCGAATACGTGTTGACCCCGCGGCAATCGTTGATTCGGCAGCGCGAGGTCGGCCGTCACACGCCGTCGTTCGCGCAGGCCCTGATGGACAGCCTCCGCGAGGATCCCGATGTGTTGATGGTCGGCGAGATGCGCGAGCCCGAGACGATGCGGCTCACGCTCAACGCGGCTGAGACCGGACATCTGGTGCTCACCACCGTGCACTCGTCGAGCTGCGCCGAAGCGTTGCAGCGCGTGGTCTCTTCGTTCCCGCCCGAAGTGCAGACAGGCATCTGTTCGCAGCTCGCCGACAGCCTCGTCGCCGTCGTGTGCCAGCGCCTGCGGTACCGCGCGGATCTCGGGATTCTGGTTCCGGAATGCGAGGTGCTGATCGCGTCGTCCGCCGCGCGTGGCGTCATTCGGCAAGGCCAGTTCTTCAAGCTCGGCACGGTGCTCGACAGCGGCGGGCAGGACGGCAGCTGGACGTTCGCCCGCTACAACGACTGGCTCGCGTCGAAGTCCGACTGGTCGATGCCGTCCGAAGCGCCCGCCGAAGCCGTCGAGGCGCCCGCGCCCGTTGCCGTGCCGAAGCCGGCGCTGGTGAAGAAGGCGGTCAAGGTCAGCCCGCCGCCGGGAGTCGTGGAGATCGAGGACGAGGAAGATCCCGCCGACATCCTCGCGCAGCTGAACCGCCGCTGACCCACACGTCAGGGGTCGGGTGTAAGTACGAATTCACGCGATGCCTGCCCTTCGAATTTTTCCAGATGCCGACCGCGTCGAGCAGGCGCTGATCGACGCCGCGGCCATCAAGCCGTTCGTCGATGCCACCGGCTACGTGTCCATCGCCTGGCTGGTCGAAGCCTGCGAGCCCGCGCGCTTCCTCAACCGCACGCCCGTCTCACCCCTCGGGGCGCGCCTGTTGATGTCCGCCGCCGCGCGGTCGCTGGGCGAAAACGCGTTCGGCACCTACTCGCAAGAGCCCGGCTTCGCGCGTTCGGCGTGGGACCTCGTTCAGCAGTTGAAGCTTCAGGACACCGGGCCCGACGACTTCGCGACCGCGATTGCCGCCCTCGGTCACCCGCCGCGGCCGAGGCTCGAGCTGCTCCTTCTTCTCTGGCGCGAATACGAGCAGCGCCTCGCCGACCAGAAGCTGGCCGATCGCGGAGACCTTCTTCGCGGCGCCGCTGATCGCCTCGGCAAATCGTTGCCCCCGCGGCTCGCACACTTCACCCAGGTCGAAGTCCACCACCTGCACGACCTGCCTCCCGCCCGCGCGCGCCTGCTGCAGGCACTCGCCACCACCTGCGATCGCCTCAAGCTTCCGATCAAGGTCACGCTGCCCGCCGCGAACAACCCGTCGATCGACGTCCTCATCAACGAAGCGTTCGCGGGCATGGAAAAAGCGTGGCAGGGGCTCGACGTGGACGCGTGGCCGGAAGTGCCGAACGCTGCGCTGGCGTGGGTCGGGGGCACGCTGTTCGCCGACGCCGCAGTTCCGCAGCCAGCTCCGAACCTTCACGCCTTCAGTGCCGCGACCCCGCGCGATGAAGCGCGACAGATCTCTTTGCGCGTGCGCGACCTGCTGGACGCCGGCACGCCGCCCGAAGAAGTCGCCATCGTCTACCGCGATTTGGGAGACGACGCCGAGGCGCTGGTCGAGGCGCTCGAAGAAGTCGGGGTTCCCGCGCGGGTGAGATTGGGAATGCCGTTGGCAGCGACCGCTCCGGGGCGGCTGGCGCTCGCGTTGCCCCAGCTCGTCGACGACAACTTCCCCGTCGCCGGGGTCATCGCCGTCCTCGAGAGCCGGTACGCGCCCGCTGTCTCGAGCCACGCCGCCGGAGCCGCCCATTGGTTCGCCTTCGCTGGCCTTCGCGACGACGGCCTCGGGGCTGAAGGGAAACGCGGCGCCTATGAGGTCCGGCTCTCTGCGCTGGCCGACCGCCTTCGCTCGGACGACGACGCACGCGAAGTGCGGCGCCTGGGAGACCGCGTCGCGCACCTCATCAAGGCCGGCGGGCTGCTGCCTGAATCCGCCACCGCGCTGCAGCTGCTCGACGGGTGGCAACGGCTGCTCGACGCGCTCGGCCTTTCAGACGGGCTGCAGGGACCCGAGTCGCGCGGCGCCGAGCTGAGCGCGATGGGCCGCGCGGTCGAAAAGGCGCTGGCCCGCGACCAGGCGGCCGGCGAAGCCCTGCTCGGCTTCTTCGAGGTGCTTCGCGATTCGCTCACCACGTCCGGAGTCGGCGCGCTGACCTTCACCCGCCGCGACTTCGTGCGGCTCGTCGGCGACGCCGTGCGCGACATCAACCTTCAAGCGCGCGGCCCCCGCAGTGGCAGCGTTCGCGTCCTCGACGTGCGCGCCATCGCCGGGCTGCGGTTCGACCACGTCTTCGTCGGTGGCCTCGTCGACGGCCGCTTTCCCGGTCGCCCGAGCCCGATGTCGCTCGTCACCGAAGACGAACGTCGCGCGCTGAACGTCGTGCGGCCCCGCCTGTTCCGCCTGGGCGTCGGCGACGGCGAGCTCTCGCTGCCTTTGCGCCAGGCCGAAGACCGCCTGCTCTTCCACCTCGCGCTGTGCGCGGGCGATTCCGTCACGCTGTCCCGTTCGCGCAGCGACGCCGGTGGCCGGGAGCTGATCGCCTCACCGTTTCTCGACGAGCTCGCCCGCGTCATCCCCGGTTTCCGCGAGACGCCCGTTCCGCGCACGGCCGTTCAGCCCCTGGCCACCGTTCGATCGACCGCCGACTTCCACGCCCGCGTCGCGCTCGAGGCGCTCTCGCCCGCGAGCACGCGCCTCTCTGCCGTCTCTGCGCTCGGGCCTGCGCTGCAGCAGCGCTTCGGCGCCGAGCCGTGGATGTCGCAGGCCGCACAGGCCTCGAAGGTCGAGGTCGAACGCCTTCGCTTCTTCACCGACCCGAACCTCGACGCGCAGCCCTTCAGTGGCGACCTCTCGTCGCCCGCCCTCGCTGCCTCTCGCGAGCACTGGTTCGCCTTCGACGAAGCGACGGGCCTCAGCGTCAGCGCGCTCGGCCGTTACGGCAACTGCGCCTTCGCCGGCGTCCTCTCTCAACAGCTGCGCCTCGAGGCGGTGGAAGAGCAGGGTGAAGAGCCCGACGCGCGCACCCGCGGCACCTTCTGGCACCTCGTCTTCGAGCAGCTGATGCCGCAGATGAAAGAACGCGGCTGGCTTGCGGCGTCCGTCGCCACGCTTCCGGCAGGCGAGCTCGACGCGCTCATCGACGCCGCCATCGACGGCGCCGCGAAAAAGGCCGAGACCCAGAGCGCCATCGGCCACCCCGCGCTGTGGAAGCTGGGCCGCGAGAAGGCCCGCCGCATGGTGCGCCGCGTCCTCTATTCCGAGCACGGAGGGCAGCCGTTCAAAGACAACCGCTGGCTGCCCGACCAGGTCGAGGTCGACTTCGGCCGCTACGCCAAAGATCCGCGCTTCCGCCACGTCGTCGTGAAGGCCGGCCGCGACGGCGAGCGCGACGTCTACCTGAACGGGAAGATCGACCGCATCGACGCCGGCGCCGATGGAGCAGGCGTCGTCGACTACAAGGCCGGCAAGAAGAACAAGACCGCGTGGAAAGATCTGCTCGCCAGCGACTTCCAGCTTCCCGCGTACGTGCTCGCGATTCGCCAGGGCCTGCAGCTTCCCCGCGCAGACGCCGCCTGGCTCTACCTCGGTGACCACGACGCGAGCTCTTTGTCGAAGCTGATCGCGCGCTACCAGACCCTGGACGAGCTGATGGCCACCGACCCCTCCACGCGCGAACGGCTCGAGAAAGAAGGAAAGAAGAACTTCGCCAACGCCGTGCATGCCGTCGCCGGCCAGCTGCGTGCGGGCGACGTCGGCGCGCGGCCGGAAGACTGTGGCCGGTGCAGCTTCAAGGCCGTGTGCCGCATCTCGCAGCGCCGCCTCGCCGAGGAATTCTGATGGCGAAGCGCGCGAAATCCAACCCCGATCAGTTCAACCTGTTCGAGCTGCCGCGCACCGCAGACGCAGACGCAGACGCAGCGCCACGTTCGTCCGCGCCGCGCACGACGCAGCCGACGCTGCCGATGGATCTCGGGCCCGTCATCGCGCTGCCGCCGCCTCCGCCGGAAGACACGCCGTGGACGCCGCGACGGAGCGGCGAAGGCGTGCTCGACCTTTCCGAAGCGCTGCGCCTCGAATGCAACCTCGCCCTGATGGCCGGCGCCGGCACGGGCAAGACGTACTCGCTCATCACCCTCTGCCTGCACCTGCTCGCCGGGGCGCGCCACGCCGGCACCGGCCCCTTAGACCCTTCCCGCCTCTGCCTCGTCACCTTCACCGACAAGGCGGCCAGCGAGATGCGCGCCCGGTTGCGCCGCCGCATCGACGCATTGGTGCATGGAGAAAAGGATCTCGACCTGCTCGCTTCGTACACGGCGCTGGGCAGGTCGCCGCACCCGCAGAAATTCTGGCGGAAGATTCGCGACAGCCTGGGCGCCGCATCGATTGGCACGTTTCACGGACTCTGCGTTCAGCTGGTGCGGCGCGCCCCGGCAGGCTCAGGCATCAACCCCGGCTTCGAGCTGCTGGACGAACGCGCGGCGGCCGACCTGCTCAGCGACACGGTCGAGCGCGTGGTGCTGGGCGCGTTGGAAAGGGAAGAGGCCGCCGTCGTCGACCTCTGCCGCGAGTACGACTTCGCCGGTGGCTACGCGGGCGGGCTCGTCGCCTGGCTCGGCCGCATCTGGGGCCGCATCCGCGAAGAAGGGCTCGACCCCCGCGTCGTCAGCACCGGTGATGAGCCGCGCGCACGGGCGTGGTTCAAGACGCAGCTCGACGAGACGCGCCGGCAGATCGAGCTCGCGCGAACGGTGAAGACGCATGACAGGGTCGTTCACGCGCTGACGATTCTCGAAGGGATGACGGTCGAGAACGCCGACCAGAAGTCGCGGCTCTACGAGCTCGAGCAGACCTTCAAGGACTCGCGCTCGCCCGCGCTGACGCCGGCGAAAGATTCGATTCAGGCGTTGAGGGCGGCGTTCGGGGCCTGGCGGGTCGCTCCGTACGAGCAGACGGTGCGGGCGCTGCTCGAACGGCTGCAGACGGCGTACGCGCGCGCGTTGGAAAAAAAGGGAGCGCTCGACTTCACCGGCCTGCTCGTCACCGCCCGCGACCTGCTGCGCGATCACCCCGACTTCCGCCGCGAGGCGCAGACGCGGTTCGGCGCGCTGTTGGTCGACGAATTCCAGGACACGAACCGCCTGCAGCTCGAGCTCGTGATGCTCTTGTCCGAAAAACGTTCTGGCGCGCGTGCCGCTTTGACGCCTGCGTTTGCGGCCGACCTCGGTGACGAGATCTTGAAGCTGCCGCTGGAGCCTGCGTTTCTCTGCGCCGTCGGCGACCCCAAACAATCCATCTACGAGTTTCGCGGCGCCGACGTCAGCGTCTTCGAACGACTCGCGAACCACATCGTCGCCGAAGGGGGCGGGCGCGCGTTCCTCACCCAGTCGCGCCGCGCCACGCCCGCGCTGGTCGAGTTCTTCAACGGCGCCTTCCGCCAGGTGATGCCCGAGCTCTCGCAGGCGCGCGCGTGGGACGTTGCGTTCAAAGACACCGACCGGCTCACCGCGCATCGGTTCGAGACGGGCAGCGGGCCATGCGTGACCCGGCTCACCATCCCCGGTGAACGGCCGAAGCTGAACGAAGACTTCCGCGCGCTCGATGCGCCCGCGGTCGCGAAGTACGTCGCGTGGCTGCTGCGCGGCTCGGGCACCCTCGTCCATCCGCGCGATGGGGATCCCCGGCCGATTCGCGGCAGCGACATCGCGCTGTTGTTCCGCCGCTTCACCCAGGTGGAGCACTATCGCCAGGCGCTGGCCGCGCAGTCGGTGCCCCACCGCGTCGTTCGCGGCCGCGGCTTCTTCGGCGCCCAGGAAGTCATCGACCTCGCCTCCTTGCTGGGCGTGGTGGCGGATCCGTCGGACGCGTTGTCTCTGGCCGCCGTCCTTCGCAGTCCCCTGGTCGGGCTCACCGACGCCGGCCTGCTCGCCTTCGGAATCACCGGCAAGGGCCTGCAGCCGAGGCAGGTGCTCGAAGAGCCCGAGAAAGATCCGGCGCTGCTGTCGGCGTACGAAAAGCAGCGGCTCGACGCGTTTCGCAGCGTCTGGAAGCAGCTGCGCGCCGAACGCGATCGGCTTGGCCTGCGCCCGCTGCTGAAGGTCGCGCTGGAACAGACGGGGTACCGGACGTTCATCGCGGCCGCTCCGTATGGGGAACAAGCCCTGGCGAACCTCGACAAGCTGCTCGAGCTCGCGGCGAATCGTGATGCGCGCGGCATGGGCTGCGCTTCATTCGCGCGTGAGCTGCTGGTGCTGGCCGAGACGGTGCCGCTCGAGGCGCAAGGCGAGGTCATCGACGACGGCGACGCCGACGCGGTGACGCTGTGCACCGTGCACCAGGCGAAGGGGCTCGAATGGCCCGTGGTCGTGCTGCCCGAGCTCTTCGCCAAACGCCCGAACGACACCGAGGCGCTGCGGTTCGACCGCGACCAGGGCCTCTCGCTGCGTCCGCCCGATGCAGACGACGGCCGCCTCGCCTCCGACCGCCACACGCGGCTGGGCGAAGAACGCACGTCGCGCGCAAAGGCCGAGCAGCGCCGGCTCTTCTACGTGGCGATGACGCGCGCGAGAGACCGCGTGGTGCTGGGGCTCACGGGCCCGAAAGACCCGGACTTCGCCGAGCTCGCCAACGCCGCGGTCGCCGCGCCGCTGACGCTGCTCACCGCCTCGCGCAACCCGCACGTGGAAGAGGTCGACGCGGCGAACCTCGCAATTCCCGCCGCTGCGCCACCGCCGTCGCTGCCCGCCGACGCCGAGGCCCAGTTGCAGGCCGTCATCGATCGCGTCCTTCACGCCCCCGCCCCCCGGCCGAAGATGGCGGTGCTTC
>JAYUXE010000439.1:0-1999 GCA_043753165.1 Archangiaceae bacterium
ACCTCTTCCACCACCGCCATGCCCTGCGGGCCGCCGAACCCACGGAAGGCGGTATTGCTCGGCAGGTGCGTCTGCACGACGCGCCCCACGAAGCGCAGGTTCGGCACCCAGTACGCGTTGTCCGAGTGGAACATCGCGCGGTCGAGAATTGCGCGTGAGAGGTCGGTGGAGAACCCGCCGTCGGCGTAGAGCTCGAAGTCGAGCGCAGTGAGCACTCCGTCCTTCGTGAAGCCTGCCTTGTACCGGGTCAGAAAAGGGTGGCGCTTGCCCGTCTGCGCCATGTCTTGATCGCGGTTGAGCCACACCTTCACGGGCCGCTGCGTGCGCAGCGCCGCGAGTGCTGCCATCGCCGCGAATGGAGCGGCCTGCGTCTCCTTCCCTCCAAACCCGCCACCCATGCGCGGAACCTCGACGACGATCTGGTGCCGGCCGAGGCCGAGCACGTGCGAGACGATCGTCTGTACTTCGGTGGGGTGCTGCGTGCTGCACGACAGCCGCAACGTGCCGCCTTCTTCCGGCAGCGCGAGCGTGACCTGCGTCTCGAGATAGAAATGGTCCTGCCCGCCGGTGCGCACTTCGCCCGTGAGCACGAGGTCGGCCGACTTCAGCGCCCCCGCCGCATCGCCGCGCTGCATGACGTGTGGGTCGGAAAGGAAGAGCCCTGCGGCGAGCCCGGCGTCGATGGTCGTCACCGCGGGCAGCACTTCCCACTCGGCCACGATCGCGGCGATTCCCGCGCGGCACGCGTCGTACGTCTCGCCGACGACCAGCGCGACCGACTGGCCCATGAACAATGCTTCGTCTTTCACGAACAGCGGCTCGTCGTGAATGACGGGGCCGACGTTGTTGTCGCCGGGAATGTCGGCGGCGGTGAAGATTCCGCGGACGCCTGCCACGGAACGCGCGCGGGTCACGTCGAGCTTCTTGAGCTTCGCGTGCGCGTGCGGCGAGCACAGCACCTGGCCGACCAGCATTCCGTGCGGCGGCGGCAGGTCGTCGACGTAGCGCGCTTCACCGCTGGTGTGGCGCAGGCCCGATTCGTGGGGCGCAGGTTGATGCAGCGGCGAGCCGGCAGGCTGGGGAATGGCGTTCATCCGTAGGTCCCCACCGTGCCCGTGTGTCCTTCGCGAAGCTTCGGTACCGAAGCGAGCTTCGTCTCTTCGTAGAAGCCGCGAAGCAGGTTCTGCGCGACGAGCCCGCGGTAGGCAGAAGAGCCGCGGTGATCACTGACGGGCTGGAAGTCTTTTCCGAGCATCGCGGCGGCGGCTTCGATGGCTGCGGGCTCCCACGTCTGGCCGACCAGCGCGGCTTCCGTTTGCGTCGCGCGTTTCGGCGTGGCGGCCATTCCACCGAAGGCGAGGCGCGCGCGCTGGACGACGCGGTTCGAGTCGAGCTCGACGTAGAAGCCGGCGGCGACGGTGCTGATGTCGAGCTCGCGGCGCTTCGACACTTTGTACGTGCACGCGAGCGCGCTGGCGGGAAGGCGCGGAATCTCGAGCGCGGCGAGGATCTCTTTGGGCCCCAGCGCGGTCTTCCGGTACGAGGGTAAGAAGGACTCCATCGGGACGCGGCGTTCACCGGCGCGCGATCGCATCACGGCGACGGCGCCGAGGCTTAACATCACGGGGGCCATGTCGCCGATGGGCGAGGCGGTGCAGAGGCTGCCGCCCAGCGTCGCGCGGTGTTTGATCTGCCGGGCCCCGAAGTAACGGGCCATGCGCGCGAGCGGCACGAGGCGTTTGTCGGTGAAACGTTCGAGCTCGGAAAGCGTGGCGCCCGCGCCCAGGGAAATGCCGTCGACGGTCTCGCGCATGGCTTTGAGGTCGGGGATGCCTTCGAGCGAAACGAGCTTGGCCGGCCTGGCGAACTTCTTCGTGATCTCGAGCGAGAGGTCGGTGCCACCCTGGATGAAGCGCGCGTCGGGGTGGGTGTCGAGCACGTCCCAGAGCTGCGAGAAGGAATCGGGCGTGTGGTACCGCTGACCGAAGGCCTCGTAGTC
>JAYUXE010000440.1:0-4919 GCA_043753165.1 Archangiaceae bacterium
ACGACCCGAACCAGAGCTCGAGCCTCTGCAGCGCCGGCAGCTGCCCATGCGTCACCGCGCGCAGCCGGGCCTTCGACAAACAACAGGTCTCGATTTGCAGATCCGTCAACGCCGGCAGGTCGAGGGCGCCCAACGTAAACTCCCCACTGCGAATGCTCAGGGTCTGCAGCGCCGGAAACGCCCGCGCGATCATCGAGATGTCTCCAATCGGGTGCGGCAGCAGCTCGGCCCCGTTGAAGTGACCCAGCTGCAGCGCGCGCAACCGCTTCACCCACGCGTGCTTCGCTGCTTCGCGCAGCATCGACGGCAGGTCGAACGCCAGGTTGTCCCAGCGCATCATGCCCACCGACACCTTCTCGATCACCGCCGCCATCGGCATCTGAAACACGTCGCGTGCGAGGCCCGTGGGGTCGAAGTGCAGATCCACCGGGTTCTCGTGACGGAAGCTCGCGTGCCGGACGAAGCCCCACCGCCACTGCAGCTTGACGTGCGCCGGATCCGGCAGATTGAAGGCCGACAGCAGCTTTCGTTCGCGCGCGCGCAGCTTCGCGTCGGCAGGATGTTCGGCCTGCGCATGCTGCACGGAAATCAATTCGCCGCGCGGGTCGCCCACTTCGTTCAGCGCATCGGCGAGCACGAGGTACGGCGCGGGATCATCGGGGTTCTGCTGCACGAGCTCTTCGAGATGCGGGTCGACATTCCCGCGCGGAGTGATTGGCAGCTGCCCGGGCGCCAGCTGGTAGCCCTTCGTGAGCAACGCAGACATTCGCGTTTCGTACGCTGCACGGGCGGCGGCAGGCGTCGCCAGCGTCTCGACCTTCACTTCGCCCGCGGCACCGAGCCGCCCCGTACGAAGGGTGAGCCGACAGCCGTCGAGGGCGAGGTCTTCGAAGCGGGCGACTCCGGGAGTTTTGAGCTCGAGCCGCATCGGATGACAGATCGTACGGCGGGGGCGTGCAGTTCGGCCCGCTTTTGGGTAGGAGGCGCACCCCTATGTTCAAAAACGCCATCGTCCTCGCTTCCGCCGTCGCGCTGTTCGGTTGCAGCAACGCCACCCAGAAAGGTGACACGGGGCCTCAGGGTCCCGTCGGCGCGCCGGGTCCTGCCGGAGCCAAAGGCGCCGTCGGCCCGATGGGCGATGTCGGTTCGAAGGGCGACAAAGGCGACAAGGGTGATCGCGGCGACGTGATCGTGCTCGACGGCGGCACCATCGTCGGCCCGAAGGGTGACCCGGGCCAGGTCGTGGTGATCAGCGCGGCCGACGGCGGCCAGGTCGTTGTCGATGGTGGCGTGGCGATCGTCTACGGACCCATGGGCCCCCAGGGTCCCGCGGGAGTCGCTGGGCCCACCGGCGCTACCGGCGCTACCGGCGCTACCGGCGCTACCGGCGCTACCGGCGCTGCCGGCGCAGTCGGCCCCGCCGGCGCGACGGGTCCTGCCGGAGCCGCTGGGCCGCAGGGCGTCGCAGGCCCGATGGGCAACACGGGCACGACGGGCGCTGCCGGCGCGACAGGTCCGCAAGGTCCTGCGGGTCCGACTGGCAACGCAGGGCCGACGGGCGTCGCCGGCCCGACCGGGGCGACGGGCGCCACCGGCCCTGCCGGCGCGACGGGCCCTGCCGGGGCCGTGGGCCCGACGGGCGCCGCGGGTAACTCGGTGATTGGCTCATCCGTGCCAGTCGGCAACGCAAATTGCCCGACGGGGGGCGTGCGGCTGCAGCTCTCGGGTCAGGCCGACCGTTACGTGTGCAACGGCGCCACGGGCAACACCGGCGCCACGGGCAACACCGGCGCGACGGGCAACACCGGAGCGACGGGTCCCCAGGGCCCCGCGGGTCCGACCGGCAACACCGGCCTCACGGGCTCCACTGGCCCCGCCGGCTCGTCGGGCCCGCAGGGCCCTGCGGGTCCGACGGGAAACACCGGGAGCACCGGCCCCCGCGGCCCGAGCACCTTCTTCGGCAGCCTCGTGACCAACTCGTGCGACCTCGCCTCGGGCCAGTCCGAGCCGTGCACCCAGACCGTCTTCACCCGCCGGTCGATCGTCCCTGCCGATTCCACCGTGGCGTCGCGCACCGTCGTCTGCCGCGTCAACGGCCGCGCGCGCATCGTCGCCAGTGGCTCGGGCACGGCGAACTGTGGCAACGGCAACTACCAGGCAGCCGTCTACATCGCAGGGCCCGGCACCAACAGCTCGGTCGCGCTTGGGGCGCTGCCGGCGAACGTGACCATCGCTTCGGGTGGCACGTACGACGCGCCGTACAACCTCGAGTGGTCTTTCGCGCAGGCGGCGAACGTGTCGGCGACGTACCAGCTCGGCATGTTCCAGTCGCTCACGCCCTACTCGATCGGCACGATTGGGTGCTTCCCGGCGGGCAGCTATTCCATCGATCACATCGTCGGCTTCTCGTGCCAGTCGGTGAGCGACGAGTGACCGACGCCGCCCCGGCGAAGCTGCCCCGGCAAATTCCGTTCATCATCGGAAACGAGGCGTGCGAACGCTTCAGCTTCTACGGGATGCGCAACATCCTGGTCGTCTTCCTCGCCGACTACCTGCTGCGCCATGAAGTGCCCGACCCCGCGGTTCGCGAGCAGATCGCGAAGGCGCACTTCCACGACTTCGTGGTCGGCGTCTTTCTCTTCCCGCTGCTGGGCGGCTGGCTCGCCGATCGCTGGCTCGGAAAGTACAAAACCATCCTCTACCTGTCCCTGGTCTACGTCCTGGGCCACGCGTGCCTCGCGTTCTTCGAGGACAGCAAGTGGGGCTTCTTCGGCGGCCTCGCGCTGATCGCGTTCGGCAGCGGCGGCATCAAGCCGTGCGTCTCGTCGCTGGTCGGCGATCAATTCGACGATCGCAACAAGCACCTCGTCACGCGCGTGTTTGGCGCCTTCTACTGGAGCATCAACTTCGGCTCGCTGTTCGCCTCGCTCTTCATTCCGAAGCTGCTCAAGTCGCACGGCCCCGCAGTCGCCTTCGGCATTCCCGGCGTGCTGATGCTGATCGCGACCATCATCTTCTGGCTCGGCCGCAACCTCTACGTGCAGGTGCCGCCGTCGGGCCCAAACCCGCACTCGTTCGCCACCATCCTCTTCTCGGCGATGCGCAAAGGCTGGAGTGGCGCGATCGCAACCCACACCCAGGCGCGCGTCGACGGCGTGAAGGCGGTGTTGAGGGTGTTGTTGGTGTTCGCTCCGATTCCGTTGTTCTGGGCGCTGTTCGATCAGAAGGCGTCGACCTGGGTGCTGCAGGCCAAGAAGATGGACGGCGACCTGGGCTTCATGATCTTCGAGCCGTCACAGATGCAGTTCATCAACCCGGCGCTGGTGATGATCCTCATCCCGCTGATGGCCGGCGTCGTCTACCCGGCGTTCAAACGCCTGGGCTTCGAGCTCACCCCACTGCGGCGCATGACGATCGGCATGTTCGTGGCCGTCGCGTCGTGGATCGCCGCGGGCGCGGTGCAGATGCCGATCGACAGCGGCGAGAAGCTGTCGATTCTGTGGCAGCTGGGGCCGTACATCCTGCTCACCCTCGCCGAAGTCCTCGTCAGCACCACCGGCCTCGAGTTCGCGTACAGCCAGGCGCCCATCGAGATGAAGGGCACGCTGATGAGCTTCTGGTTGCTCACCACGGCGATCGGCAACCTCGCCGTCGCGCGGCTCTCGACACTGGTTCCGTTGACCGGGGCGTCCCTGTTCTTCTTCTACGCGGGCTGCGCCGCCGTGGCGGGCGTCGCGCTCGGGTTGATCGCAAAGCAGTACGTGGTCGTCGACCACTTCCGCAAAGCCGACGCGTAGGCGCTCAGCTCTTCAGCTCGACCAGATCGACGAAGATGACCTCGCTGGTGCGCCCGGAAATCTTCGCGATCACCGCGTCATCGGGCTTCGACGAAATCTGAATCTTGCAGCACGCCGCGAGCCCGCCTTCGAAGATGGTGTTCTCGAGCTCCTGCGCGTTGATGCCGGCCTCACGCAATTCCCCGAGCACGTTGGCGAGCACGCCCACCTTGTCCTGATGGCGAACGATCAGCTGGTACCGGGCCTGCGTCTTCTTCGCGACGTTCACGCAGTTCGGAACCTCGCCGCGATTCAAGAAGCTCTCGACGATGCGCACGGCCTCGTCGGCGATTGCCTCCTGTGCCTGTTCCGTCGACGCGCCGATGTGGTGAGTGCCGTAGACGTTCGGCAGCTGCCCCAGCGGGCTCGCCCATTCCCCCGTGCCGCCCTTCGGCTCGTCCGCATACACGTCGGTCGCCACGCGAATGCGCCCCGCCTTTGCCTCTTCCAACAGCGCCGCCTGATCGACGACGTCCGCGCGCGACGTGTTCACGAACAACGCCCCATCGGGCAACGCCGCGAGCACCGCCCGGCTGATCAACCCCTTCGTCTCGCTGCCACCCGGCACGTGCACGCTCAACACGTCCGACTGGCGCGCGAGCTCGAGCAGCGACTCAGACCTCTCGAACCCGACGTCCTTCGCGCGCGCCGCAGTGAAGCTTCGCGAGAACCCGACCACGCGCATCCCGAACGCCTTCGCCCGTTCGCCCGTCGCCACGCCAATCGAACCCAGACCCACGAGGCCCAGCGTCCGGCCGTACAGCCCGCGCGCCTGCGAGAACTGTTTCTTGTTCCACTTCCCTTCCCGCAGCTGCTGCACGTTGTCGGGCAGCCGGCGGTCGGTCGCGACCATCAACCCAATCGCCAGCTCGGCCACGGCGATCGCGTTCTGGCCCGGGCAGTTGGCGACGAAGACACCGCGCGCGCTCGCGGCCGCGACGTCGATGGTGTTCACGCCCGCGCCCGCGCGAATCACCAGAGACAGCGCATGGCTCGCTTCGAACACCGCCTTCTTCACCTCGGTGCTGCGAACCACGAGGATGCCGACGTTCGCCGTCAGCGCCGGCAGGTCGTCCGCTTTCG
>JAYUXE010000441.1:0-1998 GCA_043753165.1 Archangiaceae bacterium
CTGCTGCTGTCGGCTCCGCTGGGTGGAAAGCCGGTGGTGGCGATCGACCCCGGGCTGCGAACCGGCTGCAAGGTGGTCGCGCTCGACGGCCGCGGCGACTTGAAGGAACAGCTGACCATCTACCCGCATACCGGGCGCGAGTCAGAAGCCGGCACTCAGCTCGCGGCAATGCTGAAGAAGCACCCGGTCGAAGCGGTCGCGATTGGAAACGGCACCGCGGGTCGAGAGACAGAGACGTTCGTTCGCAAGCTGCAGGCGTCGGGGCTGGTGAACCCGAAGCTGCGCGTGCTCAGCGTCAGCGAGGCCGGCGCGTCCGTCTACTCCGCGTCCGAGATCGCCCGTGAAGAGCTGCCCGGCGTCGACGTCACGCTGCGCGGCGCCGTGTCGATCGGCCGCCGCCTGCAGGACCCGCTGGCCGAGCTCGTGAAAATCGACCCGAAGAGCATCGGCGTCGGGCAGTACCAGCATGACGTCGATCAGCCGGCGCTCGCGGCTTCGCTGGATCGCGTCGTCGCGTCGGTGGTGAACAAGGTCGGCGTCGATTTGAACACCGCGTCCCCCACCCTGCTTCGCCACATCGCGGGCCTGGGTCCTGCGCTGGCGACGGCGATCGTCGCGTACCGGGCGGCGAACGGTGCGTTCAAGACGCGGTCGGCGCTTCGCGAAGTTCCGCGGCTGGGCGCGCGGGCGTACGAGCAGGCGGCCGGCTTCCTTCGCATTCGTGGCGGCGACGAGCCGCTGGACGCGAGCGCGGTTCACCCCGAACGGTATGCGCTGGTCACGAAGATGGCGAAGGCGCTGGGGGTCGCGCGCGGTGAGCTGGTCGGCAACGAGCCGCTGGCGGGGAAAATCGACGTCGCGACGTGGGTCGACGAGAAGGAATCGCTGGGCTTGCCGACGCTGCGCGACATCGTGCTCGAGCTGAAGAAGCCGGGCCGTGATCCCCGCGCCGAGTTCGTCGACGCCGGGTTCGACCCCAACATCACCGAGCTCTCACACGTGAAGCCGGGCCAGGTGCTCAACGGCATCGTCACCAACGTCGCGGCGTTCGGCGCGTTCGTCGACATCGGCGTTCATCAGGACGGGCTGATTCACGTCAGCGAGCTCGCCAACAAGTTCGTGAAGGATCCGGCCGAGATCGTGAAGGTAGGCGATCGCGTGAAGGTGAAGGTGCTGCAGGTCGATGAGCCGCGAAAGCGCATCGGCCTCTCGATCAAAGCGCTGCAGGCGGCTGCGCCGGTTCAATCGCAGGGCCCTTTCAATTCGATGCGGGTGAGGTAGCTGACGAGAGTGTGAGGCGAAGTCGCTGGACCGCGAGTGTCAGATCCAGGACGAGCCACACGGCCAGACCGAGAATCAGGTCGGGCGCGCCCTCGTACAGCGGTGTCGTCGGCCAGGCGAAACCACGGCAGGTAGCGCTGCACGGGTGAATCAAGCTCGAGCCGCCCCGCCTCGACTTGCTGCATGACCGCAACTGCGGTGAACGACTTCCTGAGCGAATCCAGCAGGAAGGGTGTTCTTGGCGTTACCGGTTGCCCGGTTGGCCCGGCTCTGCCGAAGCCACGCGTGTGGACGATTTGGCCGCTCTGGATGATTGCCAGCCCGAGGCCCGGAATCCCATCGGCGTCGATCTGTTCCTGAACGAAGGCGTCGATTTCCGAAAACGATGGTTCGGCTCGCGCACCTGTCGTCGCCATCGTCGCAAGCGCTGCGAGTATTCGAAGGCATCCTCCGGGTGCTCGCCTCGTCTGCGCCTTCCGCTTCATTTCTTCTGCTCGGGCGCGACGACCGCGCGCCGATTCTTCGCCCAGCACTTTTCATCCTGCGCGCGGCAGACGGGCTTGTTCTCGCCGTAGCTGACGGTGTCGACCTGGGTCGCGCTGACGCCGAGGTTGAGCAGGTACGTCTCGATCGTCGACGCGCGCTTGGAGCCGAGCTGAAGGTTGTATTCCTCGGTGCCGCGCTCGTCGGCGTTGCCGGTGATCGCCACCTTCATCG
>JAYUXE010000442.1:0-4908 GCA_043753165.1 Archangiaceae bacterium
CGCACCAGCCGCAACGAGTCGATGGTGCCGGGGGCCGCGAACTGGCTCCACAGCTGGACCCGCTTCACGCCCGTGACCGCGTCCATGTAATAGAGGTCGATGTCGTAGTTGGGGCCCCCGTACTTGAAGAGGCCCGCCATGATGAAGCCGTCGCCGGCCTGCGCGAGATCGATGTCCATGTAGGTCAAGCTCGAGCCCGTACCCAGCGGCCCAGCCGGAGCGCCCGTCGACGACAGCGGCTGGAAGTAGATGCCACCGGTGCTGCCGGCCATCGCCATCGCTCCGCCGAACAGCGCGTCGGTGCCGGTGAAGTTCGCGCCACCCGCGCAGCTGGACGACGTGTAATAGAAGGGCTCGACCTCGACGTCCGACCACGCAGTCGTGCTGACGTCGGCGGTGGAAGACAACGCAGGCTCGTCGACCGTTCCGTCGCAGTCGTTGTCGAGGCCGTCGCACGCCGCTGCCGTCGCGCTTCCCGCGGTGACGCTGCAGGTGACACCCAGCTGGTCTGCCGTGCACACGTTCGTGCCGCTTCGCAGGCACACGCCCAGGCCCGCGCTGCACGCCGCGCCCTTGGTGGGAAAGGTCTCGTCGGCCGCGCCCGAGCAGTCATCGTCCAGCCCGTTGCACTTCTCTGCCGACGGGTTGGTGTTCCGCACGCACATCACCGACCCGGCCGTACAGGTCGACGTGCCCGCGGCGCAGACGCCCGACTGGCCCGTGCTGCAAGCCCCACCGCCGCCCGGATTTCCCTCGTCCGTGCTGCCCGAGCAGTTGTCGTCGACGCCGTTGCAGATTTCCGTCGCAGTCGGCCGCACCGCCGCGTTCGTGTCGTTGCAGTCGGTGTTGTTCGTCACGCGTCCGGCCACCGGGCCGCAGCTGTTGATCGCCCCCGACGCAGTCGCGCCGAAGCCGTCGCCATCTGCGTCCGTGTAATACGGCGTCGTCGGGAGGCCTTCGTCGGCGCCCGCAGTGCAGTTGTCATCGATGCCGTTGCAGATCTCGGCCGCGCCCGGGCGCACCGCGCCGTTCGCGTCGTTGCAGTCGCTGTTGTTCGTGACCTTGCCGGCCACTGCCGCGCACGCACTCTGCGCCGCCGCGCTGGCCGAACCGAAGCCGTCGGAGTCGACGTCCGGGTAGTAGCTCAAGAAGGTGAGGCCGTCGTCGATGCCGCCCGCGCAGTTGTCGTCGACGCCGTTGCAGACCTCGATCGCGTTCGGATGCACCGACGCCGCAGCGTCGTTGCAGTCGGTGTTGTTGGTGACGCGCCCCGCGATCGGGTTGCACGAGTTGATCGGTGAGCCGCTGATCGCGCCGTACCCGTCGCCATCCGCGTCCGGGTAGTAGTTCTGCGTCATCGTGCCGTTGTCGATCTGCCCATCGCAGTTGTCGTCGATGCCGTTGCACGCCTCGATCGCGCCCGGGTGCGTGGCGAGCACGCCGTCGTTGCAGTCGGTGTTGTTCGTCACCTTGCCCGCGACGGGCAGGCAGCTGCTCTGGGCGACGGCATTGGTCGCTCCGAACGTGTCGCCGTCGGCGTCGGTGTAGTAGTTCACGAAGGTCTGCCCTTCGTCCGTCGTGTTGTTGCAGTTGTCGTCGACGCCGTTGCAGACCTCGGCCGCGCCCGGCTTGATTCCGAAGTTCGCGTCGTTGCAGTCGGTGTTGTTGGTGACGCGGCCCACCACCGGGTTGCACGCGTTGATGGGCATCGCGTTCTTGTTGCCGAACGTGTCGCCGTCGCTGTCGGGGTAGTAGTCGACGAAGGTCAGGCCCTCGTCGATTTGCACGTTGCAGTTGTCGTCGACGCCGTTGCACGTCTCGGTGGCGCCCGGCTTGATCATCGGGTTGCCGTCGTTGCAGTCGGTGTTGTTGGTCACCTTGCCGGCCTGCGGCAGGCATGCGCTCACGCCGCTGCCCGAGCCGAAGCCGTCGCCATCGCTGTCGGTGAAGTACGTCTGGAAGGTGAGCCCTTCGTCGGCAGCGCCGCTGCAGTTGTCGTCGACGCCGTTGCAGAGCTCGGTCGCTCCGGGGCGAATGGTCGGGTTCGCGTCGTTGCAGTCGGTGGCGTTGGTGACCTTGCCGGCGACGGGCACGCACGCGCTCTGGGCGGCGCTGCCCGCTTTGCCGAAACCATCGCCGTCGTTGTCGACGAAGTAGTTGGCGAACTGCAGGTTCTCGTCGATCTGCCCGTTGCAGTTGTCGTCGACCGCGTTGCAGGTCTCCGGAGCACCCGGCTTCACCGTCGAAGCGCTGTCGTTGCAGTCGGCGTTGTTCGTCACCTTGCCGGCGACCGGAGCGCACGACGATTCCGCCGACGCGCCGTCACTGCCGAAGCTGTCGCCATCGACGTCGGGGTAGTAGTTCTGGAAGCTGATGCCGTTGTCGACCTGGCCGTCGCAGTTGTCGTCGACCTTGTTGCAGAGCTCGCTGATGCCGGGCTTCACGGTCGGGTTGGTGTCGTTGCAGTCGGCCTTGTTCGGCACGCGGCCCATCACGGTCGAGTGGCAGCTGCTGATGGCGGTACCCATCGCGTCGCCGAAGCTGTCGCCGTCGGCATCGACGTAGAAATCCTGGAAGGGAAGGCCGTTGTCCTTCATGCCGTCGCAGTCGTCGTCGACGTCGTTGCAGATCTCGGCGACGCCCGGCCGCACGTCTTTGTTCGTGTCGTTGCAGTCGCCGGTGCTCGTCACCGAGCCCAGAGAAGGTGCCGCGCAGCCTTCGCCCGTCTTTTCCGCCGAGCCAATCGAGTCGCCGTCGGCGTCTTTGTAATAGCTGGTGGTCGGCAGGCCTTCGTCGATCATCCCGTCGCAGTCGTTGTCGAGCCCGTCGCAGATCTCGGTGCCGCTGGGCTTCACCATCGGGTCGTTGTCGTTGCAGTCGCGCACCGGCTCTCTGGTGCAGTCGCCCGTTCCAGGCACACCGTCGCCGTCGTTGTCGAAGCAGGTTTCCTTCGGAAGAACTGGAATCCCCGAGTCGACGACCGGGACGAGTTTCTTCGGGGAACCACAGCCAGAAGCCGCTGCGAGCAACGCAGCGAAGAGCCAGACCGGAAGACTGCGGACCATCACTTCACCTGCTTGGGCACGAGGGCCGGGGGGACATACGCGAGGGGGGGGCAGGTAAGCAAACCGGCTACTTTCCGCCGGAAGGGGAGCCGCTTTTGCGGGCCCCGCATGGGGCACGCGGGCGAGCCCAGCGGCCCAGGAACAGGCGTGGCGTCAGCGTGGCCCGAACGACGAGAGTGCGAAAAAAGCCCTGATCTTGTCGTTGGTTTCACGCAGCCGCGCCGACAGCGTCCGGACGAACGTCCACAGCAGAACGTAGGCGAGCTCTTTGTCGGTGAACATCACCTGGTCGAGCTTGTCGCGCTGCAGCTCGTACAGCTTGCACGTGCTGTGGGCGATGGCGTCGGCCGAGCGCGGGCCATCTTCGATGAGGCTCATCTCGCCGAAGTACTGGCCCCGTTCGAGAATCGCGAGCGCCTCTTCGCCGATGCCGGGCACCATCTTCGAGATGCGAACTTTGCCTTCCGCGATGATGAACATCGACGTGCCGGCATCGCCTTCTCGAAAGATGTGTTTCGAAATCGGAAACTCGACCAGGGTCAACGCCGCTCCGAGCTTCTTCAGCTGGAAGCTGGTGAGCCCCTCGAACAGCGCCACTTTTCGCAGGATTTCGACGTCCATCTTGGGTAGTTCGTAGCACGCGTTTCAGGGGGCAGTTACTTTGTGCCCTTCTCTACAAGGAGCAACATGGCTGAGGTCCACAAGGTCGCAATCATCGGTTCGGGTCCCGCGGGCTACACGGCGGCCATCTACGCGGCGCGCGCGAACCTGAAGCCGGTGATGTTCGCCGGGGGACCTTCTGACAGCGATGCCCGTCGCGTGCCCGGTGGCCAGCTGATGATCACCAACGACGTCGAGAACTACCCCGGCTTCCCCGAGTCCGTCACGGGCCCCGAGCTGATGGACAGGATGAAGGCCCAGGCCGAACGCTTCGGCACCGTCGTGCACATGGAAAACGTGGCGAAGATCGACTTCAGCAAGCGGCCGTTTCGGTTGATTGGCGAGACGAACGAGACGCTCAGCGAGACCGTGATCATCGCCACCGGGGCTGCGGCGAAGTGGCTGAACGTGAAGGGCGAAGACACGTTCATGAACAAGGGCGTCTCGGCCTGCGCGACGTGCGACGGTTTTTTCTACAAGAACCAGGACGTGCTGGTGGTCGGCGGCGGCGACACCGCGATGGAAGAGGCGACCTACCTGGCGAAGATGTGCAGCACGGTCACCGTCATCCACCGGCGCGACACGTTGCGGGCGTCGGCGATCATGCAGGAACGCGCGCTGAAGAATCCGAAGATCAAGTTCCTGTGGAACGCAGGCATCGACGAAATCGTCGGCGACGCGAAGGGCGTCACCGGCGCGAGGGTGAAGAACTTCAAGACCAACGAGACCAACCTGGTGAAGGCGACGGGCGTGTTCGTCGCGATCGGCCACGTGCCGACCACCGAGCTCTTCAAGGGCATCATCGACAGCCATGACAACGGGTACCTGAAGGTGAAGCCCGGCTCGACCGTCACCAACATTCCCGGCGTGTTCGCGTGCGGCGATGTCGCCGACCACTACTACCGCCAGGCCGTCACCGCCGCCGGCACCGGCTGCATGGCCGCGATCGATGCCGAACGGTGGATGACGGAAAGCGGCCTCGGCTGAGAGTCGCGACCCAGCGACCTCTTCGAGCTGCTGAAGGTGAAAGCCGGATCAGCTTGCTCGGGATGACGGTGGGGTTACGGCACAACGGCAGGCGCCGGAGCAATCTGTTCCGGGCACGGCGAGCTCCACGCGCACGAACGACCGATGAGGTCCGCCCAGACTTCCTGCTGGCGCGGGGCGACCACCAGCTCGCCGT
>JAYUXE010000443.1:0-1993 GCA_043753165.1 Archangiaceae bacterium
CCCCGCGACGGCAACGGCAGGTCGGCGATGTTCTGCGACGCGAGGCGCGCGACCGCCATGATGGTGTGCTGCGGGTTGATGCCCAGGTTGGTCGGGAAGATGCTGCTGTCGAGCACGTAGAGCCCGCGGACTCCGTGCACCTGGAAGTCGAGGCCCACGACGCTGTCGCGCGGATCCGGGCCCATGCGCGCCGAGCCGAACAGGTGCGACGCCATCAAGCCGTAGTCCTTCGGGTCCAGCGACGCGTCGTCCCAGAACCGCAGGTCATCGGCCGACTTCATCGTCGGCATGCCCTGCACCGACGGCCAGATTTCCTTCGCTCCGGACGCGAACATCATCTCGCTCAACACCTTCAGGCCCCGGCGAATGCGCGCCATGTCCGTCGGCGACGGGCTGTAGCCGATGACGTCGCGGCCCATCAGGTTGTGAATCTTTCCTTCCGCTTCCGCGCGCACCACCACGCCCCAGTTCAGCGCGTGCTTGTAGTCCAGCAGGTTGCCCATCAGCTCACTGCCCACGCCCGGCAACCGCACCGCCAACAGCTCGGGCGGCAGCGACACCACCTCGGTCTTGAACCGTTCGGTCTCCCCGAAGTGCACGCTGTTGAAGCCCTGCGTCGCGCCCAGGTTCATGTTCACCACGCGGTGGTAGCCCGCGGTGAGGCTCGAGACGACGTGCATCTGGAAGTGCTCGCCCACCGCCGGCAGCTTCACGCCACTGCGCCCCAGAATTCCCGGGGTCTGCACCGCGCTGGCCGCGACGATGACGCCGCGCTTCGCCACGATGTGCAGCTGCGGTTTGCCCGGCGCCAACAGCTGCACCTGCACCGCCGTCGCCCGGCCGTACTTCGACTCGACCTTCAGCGCCTTCGCCGACGTGTACATCCGTGCGCCCTGATGCAGCGACTGCGGGATGTACGTGACGTTCATCGACATCTTCTTGCCGGTTCGGCAGCCCGTGATGCAGCTCGCACTCGCTTCGCAGCCGCCGTCGTAGCGTTGGATGCGGTCAGCCCGGATGCCGAGCTTCATCGCCGCTTCCTGGAACAGCTGGTTCTGAACGCCCAGCACCGCGTCGTCCACCGGCTTCACCGACAACGAGTCTTCGAGCTCGACGTAGTGCTCTTCGAGCTTCTCGTTCGTGATGACGCTGTCGAGGCCGTAGTCCGTCGTCCACGCGTCGACGATTTTTTCCGGAGCGCGCCACGCGATCGCCGAGTTGATGGTCGTGCTGCCACCGACGCAGCGGCCCTGAATCACCGGGAACATCGCCTTGCCCACCGTCATGCTGCCGCCCATCTCGCGGAACATGGTCTTCAGCGCTCCGAAGACGTCCGCGCCGAACTGGCGGGTGCGGATCCACGGGCCTTCTTCCAGCACCACCACCGAGTAGCCGGCTTTCGAGAGCTCGAGCGCCGCCACCGCCCCAGAGGCGCCAGAGCCGATGATGACGTAGTCGGCCGCGTCGGTGAGGTCGTGCGTCGCACGGGCGCCGTCGATGACGGAACCCTCAGGCAACATCTGCCAGTCGTCGGGGAAGGTCGGGGTGTTGAACTTGCGCTGGGCAGACATGGGTTTTCAGCCTCGAACGGAAGGAACTGCAGCGTGGAAACGAGAAGTACTGACGTGGGAGAAAGCGCCGGTGGTCTTGATGAGAAGGGCGACCTGGCGAAGCAGGTACGAGTTGCTCTTGGCGAAGCCCTTCAAAATCTGCCGCTGCTCGTCTTCCGACAGCTGGTCGAACAGCTGCAACTTCCGCTTGAGCACCAGCGGAGCCAGCCCCACCGTCCACAGCGTGGCGCGGTAGCCGGCATTGGCGGGGAAGGGCAGCGCGTCGTAGACGTCGTCGACCGCTTCTTCCGCCTGGTGCGCCGGCAGCGGCTGCAGTGCAGCGCCCGCCACGCCCGAGAACGTCGCCATCGACGCCGCGCGGCCCCACCGCTTTTCGGCCGCAGTCAGCGACGGCTGCAGCGCGACGAACCCCTTCTCGAGCG
>JAYUXE010000444.1:0-1992 GCA_043753165.1 Archangiaceae bacterium
GGCAGCCGGGTGCCGCGCTCGACCAGCGTGCCTTCGAAGTTCACCACGTCGTCCGGGGTGCCCGCGCCGGGGTCGAGCGCGGTGGTGACGACCTCGGGCCGGAAGAAGAATTCCTGGCTGAACTGAATTCGCACCGCCGCCGGCTGGCCGTCGACCTCTGCCGGCGTGAACTCGAACTGCCGCATCGCTTCCAACGCAGAATGGTCGAACGCCGCGCCCGCGCTCTCGATGACGCGCGCGTCCATCACCTTGCCGTCGGCGCCGAGGTCGACCTCCATCACCACCGTGCCGCCCGAGCCCGCGTCGAGCATCTCGACCGGGAAGACCGCCTCGACCTGTTTCACCAGCGCGGGCGGCTTCGTCAAGCCACCCCCGCCATCGGCCTGCGCGAACGCCCCTGTCGCGGTGACGAGGGTGAGAAGAAGAACGACGCGCATCTAGACGGGGTTCTCGAGCTCCGACACGAGGCGTTCGGCTTCGCGGAACCCCGCATCACCCAACGGCTCCCACGCCTTCACCAGGTCCTGTGCCTGTGCATAGTCGTCTTCGAAAAATCGAACGGCGCGGTGTTCTGCGTCCCAGATTCGCAACGTGCCCAGCGCCTTGAGAAACGCCGCGGATTGCTTTCGCGCTTCGGTGCGTTCGCGCAGCGGCGTGGTCGGCAGCAGGTTTCGCGTCCAGTCGCCGCTGTCTCTGCGGCCCGTGAGCACCTGCGCCCCCGCCTCGACCAGAAAGCCGAGCAGCGCGCGATGCTTCACCGTCGTCGCCGCCGCGAAGAGTCCCTTCAGCACCGCTGCCTGCGCCTTGCCGATGCGCGTGAGCTCGGCTGGATCTTCGATGTCGCCTTTCGTCAGCTCGATGCGCGCCCACGCCCGCGCGAGCATCGGCTGCCACGCCTCGAGCAGGAACGTCAGCGTCGTCCCAGAGAAGTCAGGCAAGGCGTCGGGCATCTGTTCCGCCCGGGCGAGCGCGGCGGGCTGCATCACCCAGCACAGCGCCGATTTGCGAACGCGCGGCAGCATCGCCAGGCCGCGCTCGCACGGCGTCTCGGCCACCAGGGTCAGCGCGAGCGCGAGCAGCGTCTCGTCGGCCAGCGAATCGCTTCCCCGTCCCGGCAACGCCTTCTGCGTCGTGTCCGCCAGCGGCGACGCGAGCATCCACCGCAGCAGCTGAAACGACGCCTCTTCGAACTCGAGCCCGGGCAGGGGGCCGCGTTCCCACAGACGCTTCTGGGCTTGCTGCCGCCACCCACCGCCACGCATCACCGCGAGCCCGATTCCGCGCGACAGCGTGTCCTGCAGCAGCTGCATCGCCGTCGGCCCCAGCTGCGCCGGAGCGGCCCTCTGCCCCGCCAACACCCTTTCCACTTCCGCGTACGACGACAGGCCCACGACGGCGCGCGCGACGCGAAGCAGGTCGGCCTCTTCGGACGTGACTTGAATCACCGGCGCCACCGCAGCCCGTCGGCCGCCGCGGGCCAGCCGTTGATGGTGACGCCGTCTCTGGTGAGCCGGAGCTCGACGGTGTTCGCGGTGTGGAAGCGGGGGTCGGCCAGCGAGTAGCGGGGCGTGAGGAAGTGCATCACCTGGTTCGTCGAGCCCAGCCAGCGCCGCCGGGTCTCGGGAAGGCCCTGCTCATAGCGCCCGTCGACGAGCAGGTCGACCGTGGCCAGCAAGCGGCCGGCGCCAGGGCGCTGCTTCAGCTGGGCGAACGTGTAGCCGCTGTAGAGCATCACCGACAGGCCGGCGCGCTTCACGGCTTCGGCAAAGACGGCGACCTGTTCGGCCTGCTCGCCGGGCTCGCCGCCGAGAATCGAGACGCCTTCGAGCCCTTCAATCGCAGTCACTTCTTTTGCGAGCTGCAGCGGGTCGACCGCCCGGCCTTTGTCGGCGGCGAACATCTCGGGGTTGCAGCAGCCCGGGCATCGAAGGGTGCAGCCCTGGACCCACAAGGCAAAACGGCGCCCGGGCCCTTCGGCTTCGGTGTCGGGAA
>JAYUXE010000445.1:0-4898 GCA_043753165.1 Archangiaceae bacterium
GCACAAAAACGAAAACGGGGGCGTCACCGGTCGGCTGACCCGTGACACCCCCGCGCCTCAATTCAAGACGAGGCTGATTCGGCGCTCAGGGGGAGGGAATGAGCACCTTGTCAATCACGTGGATGACGCCGTTGCTGGTGAAGTAGTTCACCTCGACGACGGTGGCCTTGGTGGCGGTGGAATCGGCGAGCTTCACCTGCTTCGGCGCGCCTTCGGCAGTGACCGAAATCGTCTTACCGGCGAGCGCCGTCTGGGCAACCAGAGGCGCCGTGAGCGCGAGCGCGGCCGACGCGTAGACGGGGTTGCCCGGCACGGCGTGGTACGCGAGCACGTTCGTCAATGCCTGGCCCGCAGGCGCAGTGCCCAGCGCCGTGAACGCCGCATTGCTCGGCGCGAACAGCGTGAACTTCGCAGTGCCGTCGAGCACCGCCGCAATCTTAGGTGCCGTGGCGGCGGCTCCGTCGGCAGCGAGCACCGCGGCCTTGAGGCTGCTGAGCTTGCTCGAGGTCGTGACGACATCGGTGATGCTCGGCACCAGCACCGAGCCGATGACGTGGATGACGCCGTTGCTGGCGAGCAGGTTGGCGACGGCGACGTTGACGCCATCGACGGTGACTGCGTTTCCCGTGCGCTGAACGGTGACTTTGCCGCCGAGGGTGTCGATCGCCGTGGCAGCGGTCGGAACCTGGGCCGCGAGGTAGCGCGCCGGAGCGACGTGGTAGGTGAGCACGGGAATCAGCGCGTCGGCTTTGAAGCTGGCGAGGTCGGTGACCCCGGTGCTCGCGCCGTTGTCGCTGCCTTTCAAGGCGGTCACGAGCGCCTCGAAGCCCGCGTTGGTCGGCGCGAAGACGGTCACCTTTGCGGCGGCGTCGTTGTCGAGCGCGGCCACCAGGCCGGGGCTCGGGGTTGCCGTATCGGCCTTCACCAGCGCAGCGACGAGGCTGCTGACGGCGGGCGTGGTGGTGGCGATGTCAGTGATGCTGGGCAAGAGCACTTTGTCGATCACATGGATGACGCCGTTCGACGCAAGGACGTCGGCGGCGGTGACCGAAGCGCGCGCGTCGAGGCGAATCGTCGAGCCCATGAGCCCGAGCTGCACTTTGCCTCCCAGCGAATCGACTTTGGTGTTCGCCATCGCGGCAGTCGTGGCAGCGGCCGCGCGAACCTCGGTGCCGAGCACGTGGTACAGCAAAATGGGCTTCAGCTGTTCGGCGGTGAGGTCGTCGAGGCCGGTCGCTCCGAGCTCGGTGAGCAACGCGGCGAAGGCGGCGTTGGTGGGGGCAAAGATGGTCTTCTTCGGGGTCGCTGCCTGAAGGTCTGCCACCAGCCCCGCCTTCGTCACCGCCTGCACCAGAATCGAAAAATCCGGGTTGGCCGAAGCGACAGCGACCAGATTGCCGAGCGCAGTGCCGCCGCCCGTGCCGGTTCCGCCGCCCGTGCCGGTTCCGCCACCCGTGCCGGTTCCGCCACCCGTGCCGGTTCCACCTCCCGTCCCAGTCGTCGAGCCGCCGCCACAACCAGCGGCGAACACCATCACCAGCGTTGCTGTCAGAATTCGTGTCGTCTGTTTCATTTTTTTCTCCTCGAAGTTGTGAGCTGCCTGCGCTTCTTTTTCCGGCCTTGCGGCAAGTACGCATCGAGGTGGCAAGGTTGGTTGCTCGGTGCACGTTTTTTCGGGTCACCAACCAGAAACGATGGCTCGGCGCGTACGAAGTTGCGGGAGCGCCCGATGCCGTGGTTGGGTGCAGCCAGAGACC
Source organism: Archangiaceae bacterium (assembly GCA_043753165.1). Taxonomy (GTDB): domain Bacteria; phylum Myxococcota; class Myxococcia; order Myxococcales; family Myxococcaceae; genus JAGSPQ01. Next base: position 1,758 of record JAYUXE010000445.1, read on the forward strand.
AGAGTGACTTCGATGAAACGATGGATGGCGGCGATTGGCTCCTTATGGGTGTGCGGCTGCCTGCCGCCCATCACCACTGAAGCTCCGCTGGAACCTGCACCGCCTGGCAAAGTCGAGCGCGTCGCGACGGGGACCCGCCACGCGTGCGCGCTGCTGGAAGGGGGTTCGCTGAAGTGTTGGGGGTCTCCGGGCCTGGTCGGGGACGGCACCCGCTCACTTCGCGTCGAGCCCGTCGACGTTCGAGGCTTGACCACCGGCGTGCTCGCCGTATCTGCAGGAGTCGCCCATACGTGTGCCCTGTCTTCCTCGGGCCACGTGAAATGCTGGGGGCGCAACGCGCGCGGAGAAGTGGGGCTGGGCCACACCGACGAGGTGCTGAAGCCCGAGGCCATTCCTTCGCTGCTCGAAGGCGTCGTTCAGATTTCGGCCGGCGCCTCGCACACCTGCGCGCTCAAAGGTTCAGGCGCTGTCGTGTGCTGGGGCGTCAACGACCATTCCCAGCTTGGGGCCGGGGCCGGCGCGCAGTCGGCTTCTCCCGTCGCCGTCGTCGGCCTCAGCGCGGGCATCCGTCTGGTCGCTGCCGGAGCGACCCACACCTGCGCAGTCACCATCGACGGTGAAGTGCACTGCTGGGGCGGCAACCTTCACGGCGAGCTCGGCCTGGGGTCGACGTCGGCCACGCCCATCGCGACGCCGTCGAAAGTAATCGGGTTGCCTGGCCCGATGGTCTCGGTGACGGCAGGCCGTTTCCACACCTGCTCGGTGTCCCCTTCGGGCGAGGCCTGGTGCTGGGGGCAGAACGAGTTCGGCGCGCTGGGCGACGACACGAGCCTCGATCGCACGATGCCGGTCAGGCCGCTGGGGTTGCCCTCTTCGGTGTCTGCCCTCTCGGCCGGAGCAGGAGGCACCTGCGCCGTCCTCGACACCGGCGATGCGTATTGCTGGGGCAACAACTCGAACGGGCAGCTGGGCGACGGCTCGAAGATTCACCGGGCGCGGCCGGTGCCCGTGGCAGGTCTGGGGGGAACCGGCCGCATGGTGTCGTACGGGGAAGAATTCTCGTGCGGCGCGACCCGCGGGCTGCGCGCCCTGTGCTGGGGCCGCAACGACGACGGGCAGCTGGGTGACGGTACGGACACCGCGCGTGAGACGCCCGCTCCGGTGCAGGGGCTGTGAAGCGATGAACCTCGAAGGCGATCGCGCGCTGCTCGAAAAATATCGAAGGGGCGACAGCGCCACCCTGACGCTGCTCTACCGCCACTACTCGTCGACCGTCATCCGTGCGCTCGCCCGTGGGTTCGCGGTGGGCGAGTCGGGCAGCGTGGCCCGGCGCCATGTCGGGCCGCTGGACCTCGACGCGGTTCATCAGGAAACTTTCGTGCGCGCGTTCTCCGAGTCGGCGCGCCTTCACTACGACGGCCTTCGTCCCTTCGGGCCGTACCTGCTCCAGATCGCGCGCAGCGCAGCCGTCGACGTGCTGCGCGCGCAGGGCAAGCTGCATCGGCAGGCCGTGCCACTGGACGACGAAGCGTTGGGGGTGGTCGACCTGGTCGACAGCCCCGAGCAGGCCGCGCTGCGCGCCGAGACGTTGGGGGTGGTGAGGGGTTTTCTTCTCACCCTCGACGGCGCTGCGCTGCGCTTTGCCACCGCGCGCTTCATCGAAGGCGCCTCGCAAGAGTCTGCAGGGGCGCTGTGCAACTGGTCGCGCCAGCAGGCCCGCACCCAGGAAGCGAAGCTGAAGGCCGCCTGTGTTCGATTTCTTTCCGACCGCGGGTGGCTCAGCGAATCCGCCGTGGGCGCGCGGGCGATTGTCGGCGCGGTGCTGGGGCTCTTTGCGGCAACGGTGGGCCGATGAGCCTCTTCGATTCCCACATCGATGGGCGCCTCGATTCCCTCGCCCAGGGCAAGCTCGCGCCACGGACGTTTCGGTCGATGTTGCAGCACGCGAAGACGTGCCACCGCTGCGGAACGCTGTACCAGTCGGCGACGGCGGTGATTCGCCAACTCGAGAATGGCTCGCCTTTCGAACCTGCCTCTTTCGAGCTGCAGGCGATCGAAACGTACAACCAGCCGCGGGTGAAAGTCGCACCGCAGCCGCGGCGGTGGTTGATCGCGGTCGGAGCGATGGCCGTCGCGGTGTTGCTGGGGCTGGTCTGGTTGAGGGTGCCAGAAGAAGACAGCTTCACCGCGCGCGGCTCGGGCAGCGGCGCCGCCACGTTGCGGTGCTTCTGCACCGGCATGGGCCAGACCCTTCGAGAAGTCGCCGAAGGGGGTACGTGTCAGAAGGGCCAGTCGATCGCGGTCGCCGTCGGGGCGCAGGGTGCGCTGCGAACGGTCGTCGTCAAGATCAGCGGCCCGGCCGTATCGAACGCGGCGACCCGCGAAGAGGTCACCGGGGTGCCGGGTGCAGAAGCGCCGATTGCGCTCACCGTTCGCCTCGAGCGCGAGGGCTCGGTGAACATCGTGGCTGCGTTTGGCGCCGAAGCGTTTGACGCAGAGAAAGCCGGGGTCGTCTTGCGTCGTACGATCTCGGTGGTGCCGTGAACCGATGGGGAATGGCGCTGGCCCTCGTGCTCGCGACCCACGCCTGGGCCGCCGTGCAACGGCACGCACTGGTGATTGCCAACAATGCCAGCGACCGCGAAGGAACCCCGCCGCTGCGCTTCGCCGACGACGACGGGTACCGATGGCGCGAGACCTTCGAACGGCTGGGAATCGACACCACGCTGTTGACCGTGCCCGATGCGGACACCGCCCGGCTCGAGTCGAATCGAGGCGTGAAGGTGCTGCCGCCCAGCGTGGCAGCGGTCGCGGCGAGCCTCAAAGTCGTCGCTGAACGCATCCGCGCCCAGCACGCGGCGGGTGACACCGTCGACGTCCTGCTCGTGTACGTCGGGCACGGCCAGGTCGGAACCGACGGCCGCGCGTACCTCACGTTGACGGACGGTCAGCTCGACCAGAAATCGCTTTACGCCATGGTCGACGGGCTCGGAGCCGACTACGTGCACCTCATCGTCGACGCCTGTCATGCAGGTGGCGTCGTGGGCAGCCGCGGCGCCGACCCGGCGGTGCTCGACGAGCTGAGGGCGGCGCTGACGAACGAGCAGCTGAAGGCCCGCCCGAACGTGGGCGCCCTGTTTG
>JAYUXE010000446.1:0-4897 GCA_043753165.1 Archangiaceae bacterium
TTCCAGTCGCTGCGCAGCTCGAGCAGCAGAAGGTCGCCGAAGAAGCCCACCTTCGCATCGTCGGGCTTTTCGAGCTTCTCGAGCTTGCCGTCGATGACCAGGAATTCTTCGGTCGAAAAGAACGTGAGGTCACGCGCGGCAACGTCGATGGTCTTGCCCTGGTTGAACTCGCGGAACGCGAGCACGTCGACGTCGGAGTCCTTGCCTTCGAGCAGCAGCTTCGCGTCGGCCAGCGGCGTACCGCGCTTCCACTCTTTCACCTGGCGCGGATAGCCAGACGTCGTGAGCGTGCCGGGCCCGAAGTCGGTGGCGACGTACAGCGTGTTCTCGTCCTTCCAGGCCACGGTCGCTTTCGCCTCGGGCAGCACGAAGCCGTCTTTGACGAACGCCTTCTTCACGGTGTCGAACTCGCGCGTGACCATCGCATCGCCGCCGCCGCGCGACAGAAAGACGAGGCAGCGTTCTTCCTTCGGCTTCACGCAATCGACGCTCGAGAAGACCCAGTTTTCCTTCTCGGCTTCAGACAGCGCGTCGACGTCGATCACCGTTTCCCACGGCGGATCCTTCTTCTTGAACCCTTCGAGGCTGACGCGGCGCCACAGCCCGCGCGCGTTCTTCTCGTCGCGCCAGAAGTTGTAGAGCCACTTCCCCTTCACATCGGCCACCGGAATCTTTTCCTTCGAGTCGTAGATGGCGAGCAGCTGGGCGCGAAGCTTCTCGCGCGCGGGCGAGTCGAGCTCGGCCAGCGCCTTCTTGTTCTGGACCTCGACCCATTCGAGCGGCTTCGTCCCCGTGACTTCTTCGAGCCAGAGGTAGGGATCTTCGACTTCGACCTTCGCGACCGGGCCTGCGTCGGACACCGGGTCGGGGGTCGGCTCGACCGCCTGTTTGTTCGACGCACAACCTGCGAGCAACACCGCCGTCAGAATCCATGAGCGCATGGCCGGACGGCGTACCCGGCCCGACTGACTTCGTCCTCAGAATTCGCGATCCAGTTGCCTCATCGCCGCAAAGTCCAGCAGCGCACTCAAAGCGGGTTGCGCATCGCATTCAGTGCTCGTGACGAACGGCGATCGCGCCCGTCACCTTGTCGACTTCGAGCTTCTGCGACCACAAGTCGTCGCGGCCCACGGTGTATGTGCTGCTCAGCAGCGAGTCGCCCGTCTTCACGTACCAGACCGTGTGCAGTGAATCCGAATTCCGGTAGTTCTCGGCTTCCGTTTCGCTCGCGAAGACTTTGAACGAGGTCTCGGAGGGATCCAGATCGCGCGTCACCCGCGACTTGATGATTCCATCGAGGTCGATGCCATGGCCCGACGCAATCTCGTACGCCTGCAGCACTGGCTTCCCCATCGCGGGATCATGCTTGAACGCCGCCGTCGCCTCGGCCTTCGAGAGCAGCCCGCCGCCCAGGCCAGGTTCGTTCACCGCGCCGATGAGCTTCAACGCGTCTTCCGCACCATCGCTCGCAGCACATTGGAAACATCCGCCACCGTTGTTCGCTGGACGATGGGGAATCCATATTTCAGCCGGGGCGGCGGTGTCACGCGGGCCTGCGCGCCGATGCTCCAACTCGCCGGGGCACGCGACTTGAATTGCGTTCGGCCTTTCGGGGGAACACATGCATCGAATCGCCGCTGGGTTGTTGTTGTTGGGTCCGGCCGTCGTCTGGGCCGCTCCGATCTATTCGGAATGCACGCAGGACTCCGACTGCACGTTTCTCTGTTCCGAGAAGCTCGCGACGCTCACCGGCCCGGGTGACGGGGGGGTTCGCGCCGACAGAGGGGCCGCTGTCGATGCCGGAATCCTCGGCATCGACTGCAAGCGGCTCTGCCAGTGCGCGTTTCAAATCGACGGTGTCTGCTCGGCGACCCCGGCAACCGAACGTTCGTCGGCGCCCACCGTCACCGGTGGCTGCGATGCCGCTTCCCTGTTCGCCGCCCAGGGGCCGGACAACGACCCGGTTTACGCCAAGAGATACGGCTGCTCCACCACTGCCCCTCAACTTTCCGTGTTGGCCGGGGCAATGATGGCGTTCGCCCTGTGGCAGAAGCGCAAGAAGCGCTGGTAAGCGCCCCTCGAAATCGGGACCGCTGAATTCACATGTCAGCCCTCTGGTTTAGAAGGGGGACGCTGTGGTACTCAACGGTTGTTCAGTGGTCCTGACGCAGTTCCAAACCCCCGAGGGGAACGCAAATGTCGATGAATCCGGAGAAGGAAAAAGCAATCGAGCTGGCGATGACCACCATCGAACGGCAGTTCGGCAAAGGTTCGATCATGCGGCTCGGCAACGAAGAGCCCTTGAACAAAGACGTGCAGGTCATCTCGACCGGCTCCATCTCGCTCGACATCGCGCTCGGCGTCGGCGGTTTCCCGAAGGGCCGCGTCGTCGAAATCTACGGCCCGGAATCATCGGGTAAGACGACGCTCTGTCTGCACGCCGTCGCCGAAGCCCAGAAGAAGGGCGGCGTCTGCGCGTACATCGATGCCGAGCACGCGATGGACGTGGGCTACGCCCGCAAGCTCGGCGTTCGCACCGACGACCTCCTGCTCTCGCAGCCGGACACTGGCGAGCAGGGCCTCGAAATCACCGAGATGCTCGTGCGATCGGGCGCCATCGACGTCCTCGTCATCGACTCCGTCGCCGCCCTCGTCCCCAAGGCCGAGCTCGAAGGCGAAATGGGCGACGCGCACATGGGCGTGCAGGCCCGGTTGATGAGCCAGGCCCTGCGCAAGCTCACCGGCACCATCTCGAAGAGCAACACCTGCGTCATCTTCATCAACCAGATCCGCATGAAGATTGGCGTGATGTTCGGCAACCCCGAGACCACCACCGGCGGCAACGCGCTCAAGTTCTACGCGTCGCAGCGCCTCGACATTCGCCGCATCGGCGCGATCAAGAACGGTGAACAGGTCGTCGGTAACCGCACCCGCGTCAAGGTCGTGAAGAACAAGATGGCGCCCCCCTTCAAAGAGGTGGAGTTCGACATCATGTACGGCGTCGGCATCTCGAAAGAAGGCGACGTCATCGACCTCGCGTCCGAGAACGGCATCGTCGAAAAGTCCGGCGCCTGGTACGGCTTCAAGGGCGAGCGCATCGGCCAGGGCCGCGAGAACGCGAAGGAGTACCTGAGGGAACACCCCGAAGTGATGCGCGAAGTCGAAGCCAAGGTGCTCGAGAAGTTCGGCATCGGCACCGCGTCCGTCATCGCCGCGGTTCCCGACGCGAAGGAAGAAGAGGAAGTCGAAGAGAAGCGCCCGCGCGTCAAAGCGGCGAAGGCGTAGTGGGCAACGTCGGATCCGGGCGCTCCGTCTTCGCGCCCGGTTCCCTCGGCAGCCCCGTCGCCAGCAAGCCGAGCGTGGGCACCGCCGCCATCACCACGTGCCAGCCCGAGCCCCCTCGGGTCAGCGCGTCGCCCATCAGCAGCCCCGCGCCCGTCACACTCGCCAGCCCCAGCAGCCAGCGCGCCGGGGTGACGAACTTCTTGCCCAGCGCCAGCGGCACCGCGCACACCATCGTGGTGAGCAGAATCGCCGCGAGCGCGAGCTCCAGGGGCGAACGCGTCAGCTGGTACACCCACCACAGCGGCGTCTGAAGCAGGCTCAAGCCCACGAACGTCACCGCGGTGACGCCTGCGAACCCGCTGACAATCTGCGCCACCGGCAGCCTCGACTTCGCGAACGCCGGGTGTGCCCGCAGGAAGTCCACGTCGTCCGGGTCCAGCTGCAGCGCCCACGGGTAGCCGATGCTCAGCAGCGCCTCGACGGCCACCGCGCGGCACGGCACCTTTTTGTCGTCTTCCATGTCGTGCAGCGCTTCGTCGTCGAGCATCTGCAACAGCAGCGGCGCCTGCTTGTCTTTGTCACGCGCTGCCGGCAGCGCCGCCAACGACCGATTCACCAGCGTGCACAGCCACGCGCGCTCTTCTCCCACCGCGTTTCGCGCCCGCTGAATCAGCTCGGGCAACGCGATGCCGCCTGACCCCTTCGCAGGCGTCAGTTCCTCGGCTTGTTGCTGCGGCGGCTTCGTCTGTTCCAGGCGTTGCAGTGTAGCGAAAGGTTTGATGAGAGTGCGGCCGCCATGAAGGTCTCCGCCTTAAAGTTGTGTCTGCTCTGCGTCGCCGCCGCGTCCTGTTCCAATTCCACCAGCGGAGGTGCAGGCGGCGGAAGCGGCGGCAGTGGTGGCGCCGGCGGAAGCGCAGCCGGTGGTGGCACAGGCGGAGCCGGCGGCGGAACCGTTTCGCTCATCTCGCTCTCGTCCTTCTGCGGCGTCGCGGCCATCAAACAGTGCGACCACCTGAAGACCTGCAAGCTCTTGTCGGTCGCACAGGAAGACGACTGCCGCGCCCGCTACGAGGCCCGCTGCGCCGCGAAGGTTCGCGCCACCGACGCCGGCGCGCTCGCCTTCGACGCCGTGCTCGCCACCCGGTGCATCGGCTCTGCCTACAACGACAACTGCTACGGCGGCCCCGAAGACCTCTACGACTGTCTCGAGGAAGTGTTCGAAGCCGCAGGCCGCATCGGCTCCAATTGCGATGACACCTCGTGCACCGACGGCTTCTGCCCCGCGGCCGTCGGCTCGGGCGCCACCTGCCGCGCCTGCACCCGATACTTCGCGCAAGGCACACCCTGCACGCAGCCCAACTCGTGCAACCCCAGCGTCGGCTTCTGCCCCATCGTCTCGACCGACGGCGGCCCCGTCGTCTGCGAGCCGTTGAAGGGCCCCGGCAGCGACTGCACCGGAGCGCCCGAGTGCGCCGGCCGCGCCACCTGTGTGAATTTCCTGCCCCTGGATGGGGGCACGCCGAAGTGTGGGCCGATTTCTCTCGGCAGCCCCTGTGCCTTCAAAGACAATTGCGGCGCCAACGCCTACTGCAAGGGGCTCAAAATCACCGCC
>JAYUXE010000447.1:0-4890 GCA_043753165.1 Archangiaceae bacterium
TGACGCCGACGCTGTTTCGCCGCGAGCACATCGACGGCCTGGTCGCGGCGGCGCAGCGGCAGGGCAAGCCTGCGACGGCACACCTGAAGCTCGACACAGGGATGAGCCGCCTCGGGGTTCAGCGGGAAGAGCTGCCCGAGTTCCTCACGCTGCTGCGCGGCGCCCGCGGGTCGATTTCTCTCGAAGGGTTCCTGTCGCACTTCGCAAACGCGGATGTCGAGGGCAGCCCGTTGACCCTGCAGCAGCACGCGGCGTTCAAAGAAGGGCTGGCGCGCGTTCGGGATGCGGGCTTCAACCCGCGCTTTCGTCACCTGTCGAACTCGGCGGGGCTTCTGGGGCTTCACGATGTGAACGATGGGCTCGACATCAACCTCGTGCGCCCCGGGCTTCTTCTCTACGGACTGCTGCCCGATGCGTGGCTTGGCGGAAAGGCCGACCTGCACCCGGTGGTGACCTGGAAGTCGGGCGTGATGCACCTCAAGACCATCTCGGCCGGCACGGCGGTGTCGTACGGCGGCACGTGGGTGGCGAAGCGGAACAGCCTCATCGCGACGCTGCCGATTGGTTACGCCGACGGCTACTCGCGGCTCTACTCGGGCAAGGCGTCGGTTCTGGTTCACGGCCAGCGCGCGCCCGTCGTGGGCCGGGTGACGATGGACATGTGCATGGTCGACGTCACCGACATTCCCGGAGTGAAGGCGGGCGATGAGGTCGTCATCCTCGGAGCGCAGGGGAAGGAACGCATTCCGGCCGAAGAGCTGGCCGAGCTCGCCCAGACGCTGCACTACGAGGTGCTCTGCAGCCTGGGCGCCCGCGTGCCCCGGCTTCTCGTGTAGGCGCCCGATCTCTTTCGGCCAACCCGTGGCACCGATTTCCCCGCGTCTTCGTCGTCCGGTTCCGTGGCGGTGCGTTTCACCGGCGGCTTCGAACGTACCGCCACGCTTGTGATCGCGGGAGGCAGCCGTTTCCGGTTCGACGGCGCCGAGCAGCCTTCGGGTGATGGGTGCCGGGGAACACCGGCGAGAAATCGAAAGCTCTGAGGGTTCTCTCAACGGCCCGTGCGGGCATTGGTGGAAGGTGAAGGCCGATTCTTACGGGCGAAGTCGTCCGTTTCGGGCGCGACAGCGACGAAAGCTGGGGGTGGGACGCGCCGGCTTACCCAGCTGGGCGGCCGGCGCGCCCCACCCAGCGCAAAGAGCGGCGCCGCGCTCGCGCCCACGCCGTTCTCGCTCGTGATTGCCCGGTCGCGACTGGCCAGGACGTCTTGAGCGCTGGTGTCGGGCGCCGAACATTGTCTTCGGCAGTGCGATAGAGGCCACCCTCAGCCTCAATGCCAATGGGCCGCTGAGAGAACCTGCGGAGCTTTCGATTTCTCGCAAGTGTTCCTCGGCCGTGGATCACCCGAAGGTTGCTCGACACCGCGACACGCAGCTCGATCGTCTCCCGCGATTTCCGCGTGGCGGTACCCTGGAAGCCGCCGACGAAACGCAGAGCCACGGAACCGGACGTCGGTGAACCCGCGCGATCGAGGCCGTCGATGCGTTGCCGGACTTCTGCCGATGCGCTCAGTCCACTTCGGCCGAGAACACCGCGCGCTGCTTGACGACGGCGCGGGCACCATCGACGGACGCGCGTCGCGCCGCCTGCTGTTCTGCACGAACGTTGCGGGCGCGGAACCGCCCTTCGGTCGCAGCCACATCGTCCGGGGGCGAGCCCCAGTCAGCGCAGTCGGGCTGCAGGGATGGGGAGCCGCCGTCACCGCTCTGAAGGTCGCGCGGACATCGGTCAGCGGGCGCCACACGCAGGGCCATCTTCGAGCTGAAAAGCGTCCCGGACCACCGTCGTCACCGCTTCAGCGCAGCACAAGACGAAGTTCGTGACGACGCGGACGCAGGGTCGACGAGCTTCCCGCGCCGCTGCCGCCAGATGATGCCCCTCCGGTGCGTAAGCGATGATGAACGAGTGCTGGGGGGGCCGCGGCGCGGGCGGCGCCGGCTGTGGTCGCTTCCGCGTCGCTGCCCGGCGCACCCTGGACATCCTCTACTCAGCGGCCCCCCCGATTTCGATCGGGCTGAGTTGGGCGCTGGCAGCTCAGCTGTACGCGGTCACGTCGCCGTGAATCGGGTACTTGCCAATGCGGGCGTGGCGGCCTCCCGACTGATCCTTCGTCGGAATCGTCACCACCCGCCATTCGGGCAGCACGACGGCGGTGAGTCCGTGGCCGAAGACGCAGCCCGTGTCGATGCCGACCGCGTGCGGAAGCACCAGCGGGGCGGAGAGCACCGTGTGCCCGAAGATCAACCGTTCGGGGCCCTGCCAGTGGTTCGCCCAGAAGGTGTAGTCGGCCGGCGATTTCGAGGGCCACACAGTCTTCTTTCCGGGCAGCTTGATGTTCTGAATGTGCAGCAGGTGGCGTTGTTCCTGCTGTTCCAGGGCCACGCCGGGAAACGCGCCCGCGTGAACGACGGCGGCGTTGTGCTCAGGAATTCGAAGGAACTTCGGCAAGCCTGCCAGGTACGCCCAATGGCGTTCTTCGAGCGCGTCGCGCGTGCGTTGGTGATCGTCAGAAAGGAAGAAGCCGGGCACGAGGCGCTGTTTCAGGTGGCGCTCTTCGTGGTTCCCCATCAGCGACTCGTGCTGCATCGCGAGCTCGACGCACGCGCGCGGCTTCGGGCCCCGGTCGACCAGGTCGCCCGCGAAGATGATCCGATCGGACGACGTGGCTTGCAGGGAGCCCAAGAGCTGCACCGCTTCGTCGTGGCACCCGTGAAGGTCGCCGATCACAATCGTTCTGCGCATCGCCTTTGTCTCTTAAAGCCAGACGGAAGGCGCCGAAAGCCCTGACCTTTCGAAAAAGATGGGGGGCATCGTCAGGATTTAGGGGTGAGGTCCGTGAAGCAAAAGGTATGGTGCCCCACCCCCGACCATGCTCACCGACGACGAGCTGTTCGCCGAGATTTCTTCCCGTAGGGCGAAGGGCGAATCCTTCAATTCCGCGCTGGGCGAGCTCGTCGAGAGATGGCGAGCGCCTTCCGCAACCGTCGTGCGCCGCGTTCAAGGGGCGTTCATGAGGGGCTCCCCGGACGACGCCGACGAGGTCTTTCAAGACGCCGTCGGCAAGTTCCTGAACCGGGGGCTCGATCAGTTTCGTGGAGTGTCGGAACAGGTGCCCGGAAAGGCGGCCTCTCCGAAGACGTTCTTTCTGCGCATCGTGAAGCACTGCGCGATCGATCGGTACCGCCGGCAGCGTGAAGACCTCGCTCCGGGGCCGCGCGATGGCGAAGACGAGTCGGCCGAGCCCGCGCATGAAATCGCGCGCTCGATCTCGGCGTCCGATGCGAAGGCCTCGGCCAGCGAGGCGCACGAGGAATACTGGGTCGCGTTCCGGCGGCTGCAGGACGAGCACCCGAACGAAGCCGGCGCCTGGGACCTGTACCACCACCAGGACATGGACGATCACAACGAGGTCGCCCGCATCCTCGGGATCACGGTCGTGAACTCGTACAAGCGCGTGAGCCGCGCGCAGGCGTACCTCAAGTTGTACCTCCTCGAAGCGAGGAGCCTGGAGGAGCAGCATGAACCCGAATGACACCGCCGCCACCCGTTACCTCTCGCGCATCGATGAGCTGTCGTCGCTGAAAGGCGAGCTCGAGTCTCCGAAACGCTCGGGGGATCCGGCCCCGGTCGTCGGCCGGGTACTCGAGGCGGCCGGTGATCTTCTTCGTCGAACGCAGGCGATTCCATGCGATCTCGCCGCGCTCGAGACGACCCTCGCGCTGGTACCGAACGGCGGGCTGAAGTCCTGGGGTGAGGCGGTGAGCGTCGATGACCTCAAGTCGCGGTTGAAGCGTGCGGCAGACGAGGCGGTAGAAGCGGCGCTGCCCGACACATCCGAAGACGGCAGCACGTGGACAGGGTGGGCGATGCAGGGCCTGTTCGCGCGAGACCGCATGGAATCGGCGCTGTGTGCGGTGCAACACCTGGCGCAGCAGGGCCGCAAAGACGCCGCCGAGATTCACACGCGGCTCTCGGCCGCAGTTCAAAAGATCGACAAGGCGCTCACCCACCGCGCCGCTTGGTTGACCCCCCTAAATGCAGGCAGACGGGCCGAGGCGGGGATGTTGGATCCCGACGCTCGGTCGAAGGCCTGGTGGTTCACCGCGCGCAGTGAGACGCGGGATGACGGCCTGGTCGCCGCGCTGGGTGGGGAAGGGGAAACGCCCCTGGCCGGTGAAGAAGCCTCGGCCCATGCGGAAGTGACGCGCGAGCGCCGCCGCCCCGTGAGCTACGACGAGCTGTTCAGATTCGACCTGGGCCTCGCGAGCCCCGCCGAGCGCGCTTCCATCGCCGCTCAGAGCAAAGCGAACCCCGAGTTCGCGCGCGCCATGGCTGCACTCGCCGAAGGTGAACGCGCGATTGAAGAGCTCTCGGGCCCTGCGCCGCAGGAAAACGTCATTCCGTTCGATCGCGCAGCGTCGGCCCGCGCCGATTCCAGCAAGGGCGAGCTCGTCGCCGAACGCCCGGAGTTCAAAGTCCTGCTCTTCCGCCGCAAAGAACGCGTGCAGTTGGTGGTGCAGCCACAGCGAAAAGATCGGTTCTCGACCGCGGCCGTGTATCTGGCCGACGCGCCCGAGGTCGCCCGGCCTTTCACGCCCACCGCCGAAGGCCTCGAGTTCGATCTCGGCCCCGCTTCGCGCGTGCAGGGCCAGCAGGCGCGCGTCGTGGTTCGGCTTCAAGGCAACACCGAAGTCGCCACCCTCGTTCGCCTGTAGCGAAAGCGTGGAAAAAGACCACTGCTCGAGCGGCGACCTGCTTCGTTCAATGCCCGCGGGCGGTGAGTGAAGCCTCGGCACACCTCGAGGCGCCACCCGCGATCCGGCCGCCTCGCAC
>JAYUXE010000448.1:0-4889 GCA_043753165.1 Archangiaceae bacterium
GCCGGCACCTTCCGCGCGGAGAAGTTTGTCGAGGCGATTCACAAGTCGGGCGCGTCGGCCGACGTCGTCGCGGCGAACGCGACGCTCGGCTACTACCTGCGCGGCATCGCGCCAGAACGGATCGAGCTCGACGTGGTCTCAGCGTTGCGGTCACGCGGGTACGAGCAGATCTGGGTGACGGGCATCTCGATGGGCGGGTTCGGCTCGCTGCACTACACGCAGTCGTACCCCGAGCACGTCGACGGCGTTCTCGCGCTCGCGCCGTACCTCGGTGACAAGCCCATCATCAAAGAGATCCGCGAGGCCGGTGGCCTTGCGAAGTGGACACCCGACCCGCTGGTGAAGCTCGACGAAGACAACTACCAGCGGCAGCTGTGGTCGTGGCTGCACGGCCTTCTCGTCACCAGGGCGAAGGGCCCGGAAATCTATGTCGGGTATGGCGACAGCGATGGGCTGGGCGCGGCCGACTCGTTGCTGGCGCAGGCACTGCCCGAAGACCACGTCTTTCACGCGCCGGGTGGCCACGACTGGCCGCCGTGGTTGCAGATGTTCGAGGCGTTCTTGAAGAACTCCGAGTTTCAGCGGCGCTGCGCCAACTGATAGTCAGCTGCGCATGCGTTCGTGGAAATCGATGGCGGTGTGGCTGCTGGCGGCCTGCCGGACGATGCCGGTCATCACCCACGCCCCACCGCCTGAGGTCGTCGTCCCGGTCGAGCTGAAGGGCCCCGAACAGTTCGAGGGCATCGCGGATTCGACGGCGCGGTCGAGGGCGTTGTTCGTCGAGGCCGGCAAGGTGCTCACCCATCCGCGCTGCACGAACTGTCATCCGGCCGACGACTCGCCGCGGCAGGGGGACTTCTCGCGCCTTCACGAGCCGCCCGTGACGCGCGGCGCCGACGGGCATGGCACCTTTCTGGTCGCCTGCCACTCGTGCCACCAGGACAAGAACAACGTCGACGCGCCGGTGCCGGGCGCTCCGCTGTGGCATCTGGCGCCGAAGACGATGGCGTGGCAGGGCGTGACGTTGGCGCAGCTGTGCGCGCAGCTGAAGGACCCGGCGCGAAACGGAAAGCGAACGCTGGAACAAATCGTCGAGCACTCGGCGCACGATGCGTTGGTCGGTTGGGGCTGGGCGCCGGGGCCGGGTCGATTGCCGGCTCCGGGGACGCAGGAAAGGTTCGGCTCGCTGATGGCGGCATGGGCCGCAACGGGCGCCAGTTGCCCCGAATGAGCCGAAAACATCGTTGATTGACACTCGTGGGTCGGCGGATTTGTCTCTCGCCGCAATCGGGCCGGTCGTACCGGGGGTTTTTCAATGCTTCGTCCACTCGTCGTTTCCGCTCTACTACTCGTGGCGGCGTGTGGCGTGCGGCCCGTTGGCCCACCCGACGCTGGCACCCTTTGCAAGGCCGGCGAGACGCTGTGCGGCACCGTCTGCGTGAAGGTGACGGAAGACCCGAAGCACTGTGGCGCCTGTGGCACCGTCTGCCCGTCGGGCACCGCGTGTAACGACGGCCAGTGCGACGTCTCGTGTGGCCCCGGGAAGACGTCGTGTGAGGGCACGTGTCTCGACCTGAAGGTGAACGCGAAGAACTGCGGGGCGTGCGGAGCCGCCTGCGCTGCGAACAAGGCCTGCATCGCCGGCAGCTGCGCGTGCCCCGACGGGTTCAGCTTCTGCGGAGGCCAGTGCATCGATACCCGCGACGACAAGGTGAACTGCGGCAGCTGCGGCACGAAGTGTCCCGCGGCAGAAAAGTGCGTCGCCTCTGCGTGCACCGTGACGCCACCGTGCGCGATCGATCAGAAGCAGTGTGGAGACGCCGGCATCTGCCGCGACGTGCTCATCGACAGCGCGCACTGTGGCGCGTGCGGCAACACGTGCAGCAGCGACAAGGTCTGCGTCAACGGCGGCTGCCTGTGCCCGACCACCGCGACCTCATGCAACGGTTTGTGCACGAGCCTTCAGACGGACGCGCGCAACTGCGGCAGCTGCGGCAAGGGCTGCGGGCCGGGCGAAGCGTGCAGCGGCGGCCTCTGCCAGGTGAGTTGCAACATGGGCCTCACCGCGTGCGCCGGCGCGTGCGTCGACACCACCCGGTCGCTGTCCCACTGCGGCACGTGCGGCAACGCGTGCTCCCCGACGCAGAACTGCAGCAATGGCAGCTGCCAGACGTGCAACAGCGCCACCACCGACTGTGACGGCGACGGGTGGACGGTGGCCCAGGGCGACTGCTGCGACAACACGCTTGGCTGCGGCAACCCGGCGCAGGTGAACCCCGGAGCGATCGAGCTCCTCGGCAACTTCGTCGACGACAACTGCAACGGCCTCACCGACGCGCTCGACGTGCTCGATGTCGACAGCTGCGACGCGACGCTGGCCAGCAACTCGGGCGTGGGGCTGGACTACGCGAAGTCCATCGGGCTCTGCCGGACGACGGTCGAGACGCCGGCGACGCCTCAAGCCCGCACGTGGGGCGTCATCTCGGCCGAGCTGCTGCACGCGGACGGCACGCCGCTGTCGCTGCCGAGCACGAAGTCGATTCGGCCGCGGTTCGGGCGAATTGCTCCGTTGGAAGGGGCGGCGCTGGCGGTGTTGTCCAGCGGGCAGGCGGCCGACGCAGTGCAGACGCTGCCGGGTCCCAACGGTGGCCCGATGACCGGCCCTTCGGAAGACTTCTTTCACCAGGCGAACCTGCTCACGTGCACCAGCGCCAGCTGCATCAAAGACTGGCTGCAGACCGCGAATCCTCCGCTGAAGCTTGCGAACGAGCTGCCTGCCGCGCCGATGTGCGGTGGAGGTTCGGTGGGCGCGGACATGGCGAACGACTCGGTGATGGTGAAGCTGCGCATTCGCGTGCCGACCAACGCGCGCAGCTTCTCGTTGAGCTCGTTCTTCTTCTCGGCCGAGTACCCCGAGTTCGTCTGCACGCAGTTCAACGACCAGGTGCTGGTGCTGGTCGATACGCCGGGCGGCGTGACGAGCCCGGCGAACCCGATCGACAAGAACCTTCTCACCTACCAGTCGGGCAGCCAGTCGTGGCCCATCGGCATCAACCTCGCGGGCGGCACGAGCCTCTTCCGCGCGTGTGAGTCGAAGGCGGCGAACCTCAACTGCTGGGACACCGACGTGAATGTGATGTCGTGCGGCCAGGGGCCGGGGCTGCTGACGGGCACGGGCTTCGAAGCGCCGGCGGGTCCGGGTCAGTGCACGACGGGCGGCGGCACCGACTGGCTGACGACCATCGGCAACGTGCGGCCCGGCGAAATCGTCGAGCTTCGGTTCGTCATCTGGGACGTGGGCGACGGAATCCTCGACAGCCTCGTTCTGTTCGACAACTTCAAGTGGGACGCGAATCCGCGGACACCGGGAACCTCGGGGTAGAAACACATGGCGCACGTGATTGAGGCAGCGAAGTCCGGCCGTTCGACCTGCCGCACCTGCAAGCAGCTGATCGAGAAGGGCGCGCTGCGCTTTGGCCAGGAAACCACGGGCTTCGACGGAAATCCGGGGCACGTCTGGCATCACCTTCTGTGCGCGGCGACGAAGCTGCGGGCGGAAGTGAAAGAGACGATCGGCGCGTTTTCAGGGGAGATTGCGAACCGCGCCGAAATCGATGCGGCGCTCGCGGCCGGGCCTTCGGGTGGCAAGGCCGCGGCGGGCGAAAAGGCGTACCCGTTCGCAGAACGCGCGGCGACGGGAAGGTCGAAGTGCATGGAGTGCGAGGCGGCGATCGAAAAGGGCACCTTCCGCATCGGCATCGAGCGCGACATCGAAGTGAACGGCATGTCGCGCAAGGGCGCGGGCTACTTCCACGCTGGCTGCACCGCGTCGTTGGGTGAAGGGCTGCTCGAGAAGCTGAAGCCGAACAGCGGGCTCGACGACGCCGAGCTCGCGTCGCTGCAAGCTTCGTTGGGCTGAAGCCGCCTTTCGCTGCAGAAAAAAAACGCGCGCATCGAATGTCGACGCGCGCGCTCGAAATTTCAGCGAGGGCGACTACGCGTTGGCCGCCTGGCTCTTCTTCAGGTTGCTCATGATGCGGTGCGACTCTTCCTGGCGGGGAAGCAGCTCGTTCGTCACCAGCATGCGCGCCTCGGGGTCCAGCTTCTCGAGGTCCGTGCGGTAGTCCTTCAGCCCGTGGTCCTCGCCTTCTTCGAGCAGCGAGATGGCCACCTTGTCGCCAAAGGCCGTGGCACCCGTCTCGAGCGCCTTCGTCATCGCGCCCCACGCGCCACTGCCGGTCTCCGGCACTCCGCCGAGCGAACGAATCTTCGCGGCGAGCTTGTCGACGCGCTGCTGATGCGACTTCGAGCAGGTGACCAGCTGCGACAGCGCGGGGCTGCCCGAGTCGAGCTTCTCAATCGCGATGCGGTACGTCTCGACGGCTGAGATTTCGCCGCGCAGAAAGCTGTTCAGCTGGTCGACGTTCTTGGTCGAGTTGTCGTTTGCGTACGCCATGGTCGGGGTTCTCTCGTGTTGGGGGTGGATGCCTCGATGGTTGCAATGGGCGAACCAGTCGCTCCTTTTTTCGCGAGAGTGGGGCAATCAGGCACACTGCGGGGGTGACCTCCAAACCCCTCGGATGCCTGCTGATTTTCTCGTCGTTGATGGGCTGTGTCGCCGCACCGCGGGACATCGAAGCCACGTTGGAGCTCGGGGCCCAGAAGGTCGAAATCGACGTGCGTTTACGCGACATCCGCACGGTGCATGCGGACGATCTGACCCAGCTGCAGCTGTTCGCGCAGTTCTCGAAGTGGGACCCCAACTGGATTTCCGACGTGCCCTGGGCACCCACGCCGACGCGCTTCGAATACATCGGTGATGGCGGCACGCTCGACCTGCGCATGCGCGGCTCGATGTCGCGAGCAGATTTCGACAACTGCGCGCGCGG
>JAYUXE010000449.1:0-10832 GCA_043753165.1 Archangiaceae bacterium
GCGGTGCAGGTGACGAAAGACGACAAGCGGCCGGTGCGCATCTACCAGTGGTCGGAAGACAGCAACGTGCTGCTCTACCTGCAGGACGCGGCGGGCGACGAGAACTTCCACCTCTTCTCGGTCGACCTGTCGTCGATGAACGTGCGCGACCTGACTCCGTTTCAAGGCGTCCGCGCGACGGAGCTCGAGACGCGCGGCAAGTGCCCCGACGTCGCGTTCGTGGGCCTCAACGTTCGCGACCGCAAGCAGTTCGACCTTCACCGCATCTCGCTGAAGACCGGGGCCGTCGAGCTCGACACCCAGAACCCCGGCGACGTCACCGACTGGGTCATCGACGCCAACTGCCAGGTCCGCGGAGCCGTCGCTTCACTTGCCGACGGCGGCACCGAGCTTCGCGTGCGCGACACTGTCAAGTCGCCGTGGCGGTCGATCATCAAAGCCGGCCTGGAAGAAACCATCGCGCTGCTCGGCTTCTCACTCGACGGCAAGAGCGCGTTCGTCACCACCAGCATCAGCACCGACACCGACCGCCTCGTCGAGAAGAACCTGAAGACGGGCAGCGAACGCGTGCTCGCGCAGAACCCGCGGTCGGACGTGCGCGATGTGCTGCTGCACCCGACGCGCTTCACTGCGCAGGCCGTGCAGTTCGACATCGCCGGCAAGCCCGAGTGGACGCTGATCGAGACGAGCATCGCGAAAGACTTCGAAGGCCTCAAAGCGCTGGGCGCGGGCTTCCCCACGCTGGTCTCGCGCGATCGGGCCGACGCAATGTGGGTGGTGCTGCTGACGTCGGACGTGGCGCCGCGAAAGTTCTACCTGTGGGATCGCGCGGCGAAGAAGGCGACGTTCTTGTTCAGCGTGCAGCCGAAGCTCGACGCCGTCGCGTTGCAGCCGCTGACCCCGGTCGCGTTCAAGTCGCGCGACGGGCTCGACCTCAACGGCTACCTGGTGCGCCCGGCGGGGGAAAAGAAGAAGGGCGCGCTGGTGTTGGTGGTGCACGGCGGCCCGTGGGCGCACGACGAATGGAACTACGACGCGCGCGCGCAGTTGCTCGCAAACCGGGGCTACGCGGTGCTGAAAGTGAACTACCGGGGCTCGACGGGCTACGGGAAGAAGTTCCTCAACGCGGGCAACAAGCAGTGGGGCCTCAAGATGCACGATGACCTCATCGACGCGGTACAGTGGGCGGTCGCTGATGGCGTCGCAGACCCGAAGAAGGTCTGCATCTATGGCGGCAGCTACGGTGGCTATGCGGCGCTCGCGGGGGCCGCGTTCACCCCCGAGGTCTTCAAGTGCGCGGTCGACATCGTCGGCCCGGCGAACCTGCTCACGCTGCTCGCGACGGTGCCCCCGTACTGGGCGTCGATGAAAGGCAAGTTCGACATGCGCATGGGGAACCCCGCCGACGCAAAGGACCTCGAGCTGTTGAAGAAGGCGTCGCCGCTGAACGCCGCCGACAAAATCCGCATCCCCGTGCTCATCGGCCAGGGGGCGAACGACCCTCGCGTGAAGCAGGCCGAGTCCGAGCAGATCGTCGCCGCGATGGAAAAGAACGGGCTCGGCGTGAGCTACGTCGTCTACCCCGATGAAGGCCACGGCTTCGCGCGGCCCGAGAACAGCACCGACTTCATGGCGCGCGCGGAAGCATTTCTGGCCGAAAACCTGGGTGGCCGCGCCGAGCCACTGCCGAAAGAAGGCAAGGTGCCCGGCTCGACCGGCGTGGTGAAGGTGGTGAAGGCCAGGGCAGCGAAATGAAGACGTTGATCGTCGGCGACGTGCACGGCTGCCGCGAAGAGCTCGAGCTGCTGATTCAGCAGGCGGGCCTCGACCCGAGGGTGGATCAGCTGATCTTCGTCGGCGACCTGGTCGCGAAAGGCCCGGACTCGAAGGGCGTGCTGAAGGTCGCTCAGAAGTGGAAGGCGAAGACGGTGAAGGGCAACCACGATCAGCACGTCCTGAAGTACCGGCGCGGCAAAGCGAAAGAGATGAAGCCGCACCACCTCGAGGTCGCAAAGACGTTGGACGAAGCAGACTGGGCGTACCTCGAGGCGATGCCCCTGTGGCTGCGATTGCCAGGCATCCTCATCGTTCACGCGGGCGTGTTGCCAGGCGTGAAGCCGGAAGACATGGAGCCCGCCGCGCTGATGAACATGCGGTCGATCACCTCAGACGGCCGCTGGAGCCGCGACTTCGACGGCCTTCCGTGGGCGTCGCTGTGGTCGGGGCCCGAACGGATCATCTTCGGACACGACGCCGTTCGCGGGCTTCAGCAGTACCCGCAGGCGCTCGGGCTCGACACGGGCTGCGTCTATGGCTTCCGGATGACCGCGCTGATGCTGCCCGCCAACGTGCTCGTCTCTGTCGCGGCCCACAAGCCCTGGTGCCCGCTCGAGGCGTGACCTTCGGCTGAAACATTCTGTAACAAGCCGGAAATCATTTCGACGCCGCGCGCGATGAGCATCGCTGCGCATGATGACAATCTTTCCGTTGCCGGTTCGCGCAAAAACTTTGGGTCGGGTGCTGTTGTTTGCATGCGCAGGCGCTGACGCGCCACCCCTGACGATTCACCCGCTCGACACAGCCATTCTCTTCCCGCTGCCGGAAGACGCGGCGCACGACGGGCTGTTGCGCAGCGATTCGAGGGGGGCGCTGGGCGAACTGCTGCCCGCATACTCCACGCGTGAGCTCCCTGCGCTCAGGCCTTCGCGAAATGCCGACTTGTGGCCTGCTCTGCGCAGACGCTGCGAGGTAGCGGTGGGCCGGAGCCTGCTGGCGCGAGTGGTCGTGCATGGCATCGCGGCGCTGGGCGCCAGCGCGGTCGGCTTCGTCGTGGTTCTGGCGTTGTTGATCGGCACGAAGATGAGACGAGACACCCGCGCGTTCAGTGAATGGTTCTCTGCCGAGGCGTGTCGCCTGGTGCGCGACGAAGCAGGCGGGGAAGGGCTGCGTCTGCTGCCGCCCGCGGTGGCCGTGTATGACGGCGCCGGCAAGATGATTGGCAGCTCGGACTCGTACGCCGGGCCATCGACTTTTCCCGAGCAGCTGCGCCTCGTGCCCTTTGGCCAGCCTGCGATGGTGGGGTCATCGCTGTTGATTGCCCGTGACTGCGGGCAGGGTGCCCTGGTGGCGGTCGTCGGTGGCCCCGAGCCGCCCTTGCCCTGGTTTCAGCTGGTGTGGCTGATCGCGGTGGTGGGGCTCGGTTCGGTGCCGCTGGCGCGGTCGATCGTCAGGCCACTTCGCGAGCTGAGCGCCACGGCTGAGGCACTGGGTCGCGGAGCGTTGCACACGCGCGCCCGCGTCTCGCGTTCCGATGAGCTCGGTGCCCTGGCCAACGCGTTGAATGTGATGGCCGCGAATCTCGAGACGCACCTGCGAAGAGAAAAAGAGCTGCTCGCAAACGTCTCGCACGAGCTTCGGACTCCACTTGCCCGGGCGCGGGTGGTGCTCTTTCGCTCACGACGAAGCCGCGCGAGCAGCACCGGTGGGACGGGCCTGGGACTTGCGTTGTCGCAACGAATCGCTCAGTCCCACGGAGGCTTGATTTCGCTCGCGAGCGTCCCAGGCGAGTCGACCACCGCGACCGTCATGTTGCCGGCTCGAAGGTGAACGGGGCGCGCTGTTTTGCTACGCATCGCCCCATGGACCGCCTTTCTGCCGATCAGCTGCTCACGGGAAACACCCTCGTCCCCTGTCACGAAGGCGCCGTCGCCCAGGCGCGAGAGCTCGAACGCAGCCTGCTGGACGCAGAAATTCCGGCCCTGCTCGCCAAGCCCCCGACGAAGGCGTGCTGCGGAGGTGGCGGCTGTGGCTGCGGCGCGAAAGTTCAGGTGATGGTGCGCGAGGAAGATTTGCCGAAGGTGGCGCAGATCGCGCGCGATGAGTGGATGCAGGCCGTGATGCGCGAAGGCACCCTCGAAGGCATGCAGCTCGTGCCGCTGAAGACGGGTGAAGGTCCTGTGGACGGTGAGCCGCCATGCCCGGCGTGCGGCACGGCGGCCCCTCTCGTCGAAGGGGCCTGCAGCGATTGCGGCCTTCAGCTCGACCACTGATTCATTCGACCGCGGTCGACGTCCACCGGCGCTGAATCTCGATCTCCGTGATCAGCCCCGCGGCCGCATCGCGCTCGGCCTGCACTTGCGTCATCGACACCGCGCGCATCAGGTGCGGCTGGGCAAAGCGGCCGAGTGAACGGAACTTGTTGCGCGCAGACAACGACGTCGGCGCCTGCGAGAGCTCGGTGAGCCAGACCGACAGCATCTTTTCGTACGACGGCGTCAGCAGCTCGAGGCGAATCACCATCGTGCGCTTCAACGCGTTCGGCGCGGGCGAAATCTTCAGCGGGATGACGCGTTCGGTCTCGGCTTGCGGCAGCAGGTACAGCATCCGGATGCCGGGCGTGAGGAAGTAGCTGCGTTCCCACGTCCGCACCATCGCGCGCGCCTCGTCGGTGTACAGCCCATCGGCCACCAGCGCAGCCTGCAGCGCGGCGCCGAGCTCTTTCACGAACACGTCGTGCTTCGACGTCGCCGCGGGAATCGACGCCTTCCGCTGGCCGGGTTCCATTCGCACGAAGCCGGCCCCTTGCGCCGTCACCTGAATCAGGAAGCCGCCGAGAAACGGCCCGTTCGGCTCGACGTCGACTGCCGCGTCCGACACTTTGACCTTCGCCGGCAGCTGGAAGGCGCCCAGGCCCCGGTAGAAGAGGAACTTTTCACGCTGCGCGCCGATGGCGAGCGTGTTCGCCGCGACTTCTCGCGCAAAACCCCAGCTCGACTCACCGACCTGGAACAGCGGCGCCGCATCCTTCGGAGCGAGCACGTCGAACGTGCCCCAGTCGAGACTTCCGCCGCTGTTCACTTTGAGGCTGCAGTCGCGCAACACCTTCACGGGCTCGTACCCACCCCAGAACATCGGCGGCGACATCGACTGCACGTCGGGGAACCACTGGGTCAGCACACCAGACGGGAAATCGACCCGCGCCGAAACCTTCATCGCATTCGGTGAGTAGAAGTACGTGACGGGCGTCTCCATTTTCTGGTTCGTGCCGTCTTCGACGCGCTCGGGGTGCGTGCCTGCGTACTTCAAGCGGTCGAGCACGAAGCCCGGCAGGTCTTCTTCCTCGTGGTGCAGCCCGTCGAGCGTCAGGCCGTCGCTGCCGACCACGTTGGTCAGCGTGCCCCACTCGTGCACCACGAACCCCTGCGAGGTGAGGTACTGCGGCGAGGACGCCTCGAGAATCGGCGGCACCTCGGTCACTCCGCAAGACATCATCACCACGCACGCTGCAATCGTTGCTCTCATGAAATCCCCTCGGAAATACTTCCGGCCAGTGCGTGCTGGTATGCCGGGGCAGAAAGGGCGGACAAAGATTGTCCCGATTTCGGCGCCCGGCATACGGAAGTGGAGAATCAGACGGTGAACGCGGGGGATTTCTCGGAGCTTTACCGCGCGCACGCCGCCTCGGTGCGCCGTTGGGTCAGCCGGTTTTTCAAGAGCCCTTTCGAGCAGGAAGAAGCCGTACAGGAGGCTTGGTTGATGGTGCACCGGATGCTCGGCAGCTACGACGTCAACAAGGGGCCGCTTCCGCCCTGGCTTCGCACCGTCACCGCGAACCGTTGCCGCGAGCTGCTGCGCGCGAAGGGACGCCGCCCGGATGCGACGGTGCCGATCGACGACGACCACGATGCGCTGTGGCTCGACGCGCCCGGCCCTGACGACGCGGTGCTGCGCACGAAGCTGCGTGAAGCCGTCGAACGGTTTGCGGCGACGCTCGATGCTGAAGAAGCCAAGGTGTTGCGCCACGGGTTGATCGAAGAGTCGTCGCTGGAAGAGCTCGCGAAGGCGCTGGGGGTGAACGTGCGGCGCTCGAAGTATTTGAAGCTCAAGCTGCTGCAGCGCGCCGCCGCCGACCCTGCGTTGAAGGCGCTGGCCGCCGAGGTGATGTCGTGAGCCTGTGGCGTCAGCGCGGCACCATCGAACGGGCAATCGCCGGTGGGCTGAACGCCGCCGACGAAGCGAAGCTGCGCTCGCACCTCGCTGGCTGCTTCGACTGCCGCCGCCACTACGACGACCTCTCGATGCAGCAGCGCATCCTCGCCGGCGACCCCCACAGCAGTCCTGCCCAGGCGGAACGCGAGCTGGCCCGGCTGATGGAAACCCTCGCGCCGAAGAAGGCAGACGACGTGCCGGCGTGGTGGCCGCGGTTCGCGATGGCCGTCAGCGTCGCGGCGGCGCTGGTATTCGGCTTCGTGAGCTGGCGCGCGCCCACGGAACAGATTCAGCTTCGCGGAGCAGGCGACGGTGTTGCGGGGCTGGGCCTGTGGCTGGTGTCGGCCCCTCGAGATGGGGGGGACCTTCGCAGCGACATCGTCTTCCCTTCGGACTCCATCGGACGCGTGGCTTCGACCGACTGGGTCGCGTTCAAGAAGAAGGGCGGGGCGAAGCTTCCATTCTTCCGCGCCGTGCTGGTCAGCGAGAAGGGCGACGCGATGGTGCTCGAAATCGGCAAGAGCGTCGCGCTCGACGCCGGCCGGTGGCGCGCGTTTGCGGTCAATGGCGCGAATCCGGTGTCTGACGAAGCGTTGGTTGCCGCGGCGCGCGAAGCAGGCGTCGATGGCACCGCGCTGAAGCTCGAAATCGCAGAGCAGGTAACGGGCCTCGTTCTCGTGGAACCATGATTCTCGCCGCCGCTCTCACTGCCGTGCTCGCCGCGAACGCCGACGTTTACGCGTTGGTGATTGGGCACAACGGCGGCGCCGAAGGGTTGCCCGCGCTTCGATTCGCCGACGACGACGCGCTGCGAATGGCACGCACCTTTTCCGCCGTGCCCGGGCACCAGCAGACCTGGGTGCTCGCGCGGCCCGACGACGCGACGCGCGCGACGCTCGAGACCGCTGGCCTTGCGCTGCCCGTGACGCGCGAGCCGAGCCGCGCCGCGTTGTTCGCCGCGCGCGATGAGCTGAAGGCAAGGCTCGCGGCCCGGCCGGCCGACCGCCGCGCAATCGTGTATCTCTTCTATGCGGGCCACAGCGCGAACGGGCAGCTGCTGCTCGAAGGCGCGGGCATCACCGGCGAAGAACTGAAGCTGCTCGCCGCGACGTTGCCGGCCGATGACGTGGTGTTGTTCGTCGATGCCTGCCGCGCGCAGAGCCTCTTCACCTCACGCGGAGCCACCGGCCCCGACCTTTCGGCGCGCATCGATGCGCTCGAAGAAAAGGCCGCGCGCCTCGGCGTGCTCGCGGCCGCGCAGTCGAACCAACCCGCGGGCGAGACAGATCGCCTGCAGGGCGGCTTCTTCTCGCACGTGCTCGCGTCGGGCCTGCTGGGCGGCGCCGACGCCGATGGCGACGAAGTGGTGCGCTTCGGCGAGCTCGCCGCCTTCGTCGCCTTTCACACCGAACGCCTCACCGGCCAGCAGCCCTGGTTCGAGCCGCCCGCCGGCGACCTTCGCGCGCCCACCGTCTCTCTGCACGGAGCGACCCGCCTTCGCCTCGCCGAAGACACCGCTGGCCGTCTGCAGGTCTCTTCCATCGCCGGTGTTCCCTTCTTTGCCGAGGTGAACAAGCAAAAGGGCAGGGTGGTTCGCCTCGCGCTTCCTGCCGGCCGGTACCACGTCGTGCAGAACGCCGATGGCGCGCGTGGCACGGCCGACGTCGAGCTCACCGCGGGCGAGGAACAGCCACTGAACGCCGAAGGGTTCACGAAACGAGACTCGGTCTCCGAGCGTGGCCTCGAAGGCTTCGATTCGCCGTTCACCCCTTCCGTCGTCGCCGCGCTCGACGCGGGCTTCGTCTCGGGCCGCGAGCCATCGCTGGCCACGGGTTCCTGGCGGCACGCGCTCGACGTCGCGTACCAACTGTCGCCTGCTCCGTTCGGGCTTCGAGGCGCGGAGCACGGCGTCGAGGTCGGCTACCGGCTCGCGCTGGGTCGTGCCGTCGTCGGGCCGAAGGTCTCTTTCCGGTCGTCTGCGTTTCCGAATGGGCAGCTGCGCCGGCTCGGGGTGCTGCTGCAGGCAGGCGCGAAGTGGGAACCCGTCGCATGGCTCGAGCTCTCGCCGTGGGCGGGCCTCGGCTTCAAGTCGGTGTGGGTCGAAGGAAAGGCGCGGTCGCCGGCGTTCGCTCCGTCGGGGGCCGTGGGCGTGCGCGTGTCGGCGCGCGTGCGGCCGGGCATCAGCGTGTTCGTCGACGGACGTTACGAGCTCGCGTGGGTCGCGTTCGATGGAAGTCGTACGCTGTACGGCGAGCCGGCCGTCGTCTTGGGGGTGAGTCTGTGGCTGTGAAACCTCTCGCAGTCTGTGTCCTTCTCGCGGGCTGCGGGTTGCCCGAGCTCAGCAGTGAAGACGTCTTTGGCCTCGAGGCGAATCCGCGCGTGTGGATGTTCGGCACCGTGTCCGTCGGGCAGTCTCCCGCTGCCGGCGCGACCGTGAAGGTCGTCGAAGCAATGACGACCACCGACAGCAACGGCGCCTTTCGGCTCGACGGCCTCACGCTGGCCGACCGTGAAGTGGTCATCACCCGCCAGGGCTTCGAGCCCGTGGTGAACGAGGTCGACCTTCACCCGGGCGGAAACCGGTTCGAGCTGAAGCTCGCTGGCGGCACGTGCAGCGTGTGTGGCGCAGAACAGGTCTGTGACGATGCCACCGCGCAGTGCGTTCAGGCCGCGTCGTTGACCGGCATCATCACCGACAGCTGCAGCGGCGCCGCCGTCATCGCGCGTGTCACCGTGCAGGGAAAGTCGACGTGCTCGATGAACACCGGCAAAGGCTTCTGGTCGCTGCAGGGCTTGAAGCCGGGCGGCCCGCAGACGCTGGCGGCCGGGAAACCCGGGTACCAGCCCTTCAGCACCGCCATCACGTTGAAGTCCGGCTTCAACACGTTCGACCCGATCAAGCTGAACCGGGTCGGAGGTTGCTCAGCGCCGCAGCCGGCGGGTGAGTGCCAGTAGCAGCATCGCGATCGCCGACAGCTCACCGCCGCCCACCGCGCTGCAGCCGCCCGTCACGTTCATCCTCGTCTGTGGGTTGCCTGCGGCTTCGAGGCGGACCACGTCGATTCGCGCCGCCATCGCCGTGCCGTCCGCCCGCATGGCGACCGCTTCGACGACGTTGTTGCCCACGTTCAGCGGAATCTCGGCGTTGAAGAGGTTGCGCGCGTAGATGACGGCAGTCACGCCGTTGACCTTCACGGACGCGGGGTCGAACCCGTCGACGATGCCCGACACCCAGAGGGTCGGCGTCGAAACCTTCTCGTCGACGCGCGGGAAGACGAACCGCACGCCGCTGCCCGCCACACCCTTCGTCAAGCTGAAGGACCACGGGGTGCGCGCCTCTTCCGACACTTCCAACGGCAGGCGGTACTCGGTGTAGCCCGCGAGGTACGCGACGACGGTGTGATTGCCTGCGTCGACGTCGATGCCGTAGGTGCCGTCAGAGCCCGTCATCGCCGATGCGAGCACGTGGCCGGCGAGGTCGAGCACGCGCACTTCGACGCCTTCCAGCGGCATCGCCTCGACGTCGTCCGTCACCACGCCCGTGAGTCCCGCGCTGAAGACGACGGTGCGCTCGACGACGGCCTTGTTGCCCGCCGGGTCCGTTGCTTCGACTCGAATCTTGTTGAGGCCCGAAGCGAGCTTCACGTCGACGCTGAAGGCGCCCGCGGTGAGCGCGGTCGGGGCGCCGCCGTTGAGCGCGATGGTGAGCTTCGTGACGACGCCGCGATCATCGCTGGCCGTGCCTTTCACCGTCAGCGCCGCGGTCTCGACCTTCGAGCCGTCTTCCGCGGGCGTGAGCACCTCGACGTCCGGTTTCACCGTGTCGGGCGTGCCGTTGCTGACGAGGCCCATCGAGCCCCACACGGTTTGATTCGCGGTGACCACGCGAACCAGCGACGCCGCGTTGTACGTGTTCGCCGTCGCGGCGATGGTGTGCGTGCCCGCAGGAAGCGTGACGGTGTAGATGCCGGTCGCGTCGGTGGTGACGGTGAGGCCGTTGACCTTGATGGTCGCTGCCGCGATGGGGGCGGTGAGGTCGGCCGCATCGACGGGATTCACTTTGTAGATTTTGCCTTTCAGGGTGCCGTTCATCGGCGGAGGAGGAGGAGGCGGCGGCGGCGGGACCACGGCGCAGCCTGAATTGGCAAAGCCGGTGGTGGGCGACGCCGCCATCGCGTTCGAGCTCGCCGGGCCCCAGGCGCCGTCTTCGACGAGCTTGCTCGCGTTGTTCTTGTTCCACAGCTTCTGGAAGGCGAGCACCGAACGCGAGCCGAGGTTGGCCGCGCCGTTGAAGTCGAAGTGCACGACGTCGCTGCTGCCGTGCCACGTCCACCCGCGCGCCTGCAGCGGGGAAATCCACCCGGAATAGGAAGGTACGTCGATGGCGCGGCCGCTTTGGTGGTTGCTGAGGCCGGGCACTGCAGCGACCTGAATGCCGCACTGGCCGGCTTGCCACCATTTGTAGAGCACGTACTGCTCGGCGACGGTGCGGTACGCGCTCGAGACTCCCATCGTCACGCCGCGGGCGGCGACGGCGGCTTTGAGGGCGGACGTTGCAGCCGGCGCCAACACCGCGTTCACCGATGCCTGCGGAATGATGCCCGGCCCGGCGAAGCCCACCATCGTGCTCGGCGCGATGCAGTTGATCTCGGCGATGATCTGGTCCGAGAGGCCCTTGACGATTCCGCTGTTGCAGCCCCCTGCCTGCCCCGCAGTCAGCCCGCTGGTGATCGTCCCCATCTCGCCGTCGACGAAGTCGTCCACCGGCTCGACTTGCTGGGGACCGCAGGAGACAGCGAAGAGAAGCAGCGAAGACAGAAGTGCAGGTCGGCCGTTCATGGACG
>JAYUXE010000450.1:0-1982 GCA_043753165.1 Archangiaceae bacterium
GCGCGACGCCGAGGTCATCGAGCTCGTCCCCGGCCGCGACGGCGATGCGCTCGCGGACTGGCCGGACTTCCTGAGGCAACACCTCGACGCGCTCGGGCCCCTGGCCACCAAAGTGACCTTCTTGAGCCCGGCCGCAGGGCCGCAATGCGCGCGCCTTCCGGCAATTTCGATTCGGCTCGGGGACGCAGATCCGATTCGCGTCGTGGAGCCAGTCGACCTCGAGCCCGGCGAGAACGGCGACCTCGAGGCAGTACGCCTGCCGCTGCCGACATCGGCCCGCATCGTGCCGTGGGGCACCGGCGCACGCGTCATCCTGGGAGGCCTCGGTTCGGGAGCGCCCCGCTTCAGACTCAACGCCGCATCGCAGCCTCTCACCGCGCCTGTCTGGTTTGCGTTGGTGCCCGGCGATGTCCTGACAGTGGATTCGGGAAATCACCTCTCGACCGTTCGTGTGCTCGCGGCCGCTGACACCCATTCTCACGGGCGGATGCGGCGCCGGCCGATTTCCGACATCTCATTCGATGGCGCGGCTTGCGAGAACGTGACGTTCCAGTGGGACGGAGGACACCAGACCGTCGGCGTCGACCCAACAGGCGAGCTCCGCGCGGACGGCTTGCCGTCGCTGGTCGCAATCGCCGCTGACCGGTTCGTCATCAAAGGCGCCGAGCGCAGCGAGTCGCGCGAATTCACCTGGTTCGAAGCGCTGCCCCATCTTCAGCACAAAAGACTCTTGGTCCTGCCCAGACCCAGCCCCTTCCTCGGGGGACTGGTCGACCCGAGCGACGACGATGACGCATGGCAGGTTCAGCTGGATGCGCTTTTAAGCCTGCAGGACCCCGCGGCCGACGGCCTCGTCGCGCTTCGCCGCCCGGACGCAGCGAGGGTCTGGATTCCGAGGTTGCTCGGTGAATTCGGGCTGCTCTGGGCCACTGGGCTCTTGCGCGGAGAGCACGACGCCGGGTTCTTTCGCAGCCTCCACCTTCCCACCGACAAGACGGGCGGCTTACTGCTGAACGTGCTCACGCACCCCCTGATGAAGCGCGTGACTCGCGTCGAGCTGCCCTCTCTTGGCGCTGCAGTGCACGGCTTGCTGCCCACGCTCCAGCGGCGCCGAATACTGCTAAGCGGTTGACGTTACTCCACCCCGACTGGGCGACGTGCTCAAACGAAGGCCGACTCCGCATCAAGCCCGGAGCCCTCACGAGCCGCATTGAATGAACGCTCGGCGCACCTTCACGATCGGCCGTGGTTCGAGAAGCCGGCTCCGGTGCCGGTTTCCCCAACTTCGCCTGGGGCAGATGCCTCTCGTCGACTGCTTGCAGCGAACTCAGTCGACCTTGTCGACCGCCTTTTCGGCGCCGTCGACGACCTTGTCCTTCGTCTCGCCCGCGCGGTGCTTCGCCTTCTTTGCGGCGCACTCGGCCTTCGTGCCGGTGCAGAGCGTCTCTTCGACGCGGTGGGCACCCTTCTTCACGCCACGCTTGGTGTCGTTCGCGGCGGCGTCGACCTTCTCGCCGGCAGTCTGCTGCGCGAAGACGGGGGCGGCAAAACAGAGAGCGGCGGCAACTGCGGCACTGCGAAAGAGGCTGTTCATTTGATGCTCCTTTGGGTCAGCAGGATTCGGGTGGGTGCAATGCGATCGACCCGCCTTTCGAGCGAATCGATTTCCTTCGCGAAGACTTTCATCCACAGCAGGACCTCGGCCTTGTCTTCGTCGAAGTCCCGGCTGTCGTTGCGCAGCACGCCAATCGCCAGCGTGGTGGTGGTGTAGACCTGCGTCAGCCACTCGAGGTGCGGCCCGTACTGGGCGCAGTCTCGGGACGACAACTGGGCGCATCGCGCGCGCAGCTGGCTGACTCTCTGCTCGAGCAGTGCGACGCGTTCCGAGGCGACGGCTGCTGCGAGGTCACGCTCGGAAAGCCGCGACGTGATGGATTCGATGAGCGCGTGATTCTTCTTCACCATCGCTTCCCGCGCTTCCG
>JAYUXE010000451.1:0-1981 GCA_043753165.1 Archangiaceae bacterium
ACGAGTGAGTACAAAGTGGTCAGCGGCGTCATGCTTCCCCGCGCGCAGCCGGCCGTGGCAGCAGTGAAGGCGGGTGATCTCGTGGCGGTGGCAGGCGGCACCGACGGCACGGCGATGGCCAACGAGGTCGTCTACTTCAAGTGGGACGGCACGGGGTTCAAGCTGCAGCAGCTGGCGCAGCCGCCGAAGCTCGCGTTGCCCGGGCGTCGTGGCGCATCGGCGGCGACCTTGCGCGCCGGGCTCGACCTGCTCGTGCTCGGGGGCTACTCGGATCCAGACCCGGCGAAGGTCGCGCCCATCGCCTCGTCGGAAATCGTCAACTCGGCGACCACGCAGGTGACGGTGGGCCCGACGGTGGGCAGCAGCGGCACGGGCGGGCGGGGTGACATCTGCTCGGTGCAGCTGAACGACGGCACCGTGCTCGCCATCGGCGGGCTCACGGTCGACGCACCGGGTGCTGCCGGCCGCAGCGACGCGTCGACCACCGTCATCAAGTCGACCTCCGAAGGAGCAGCGCAGGGCGTGGTCGGCCCCGAGCTCAGCGTTCCCCGCTTCCTTCACAGCTGTACGCTGCTCGCCGACGGCTCGGTGTTGGTGCTGGGCGGCCTCAACGAGCAGGCTGCCATTCACGAAGTGCTGCAGGACGCGTGGATCTACCAGCCCGCTCCGACGGACCCCTAAGACACCCATGAGACTTCGCAGTGGCTTGTTGATTGGCCTGATGGCGACCGCTTCGTGCGCACCGAAGCAGATCACCATCCAGGTGCAGATTCAGACGACCTCGTGCGAAGCGAAGACGAACCCGTTCGAAGGCGTGCAGTTTCTGCGCGTGCGGGTGACGGGTGACGGCATGGCCGACCCATTGGACTCGGTGGCTCCCACCGGTGGCTCGACGCGCGAGATCACGATTCCCGAGATTCCTCCGGGGAAGAACCGCGTGGTCGACGTGCGCGGCTACGACGGCGACCCGGCGATGGGCGGCAAGGTGCTGTCGGCGGGCAAGTCGCTGCCGTTCACGCTGCCCGACGTGATCCCCGACCCGGCCGACAACAAGCCGATTCCCGTCGCCGTCTTTCTGCGCAAGGTGAACGCGTTCTCACGGCCGTCGACGCAGGCGTCACCCGGTGCGTGTCAGAGCATGCGGCTCGCGCGCGCGGGCCACACCGCCACGCTGCTCAAAGATGGCCGCGTGTACATCGCTGGCGGCTACAACCTGATGCAGGGCTCGACCGCGAAGGTCTCATTGTCGGAAACCGAGGTCTTCAACCCGGTGACCAGCGCGTTCGAAGCCTCGCCCCGCATGACGGTGAATCCCACCGGAGCGATCTGGATCCCCAAGGCGTTTCACACCGCGACCCTGATGCAGAGTGGCCAGGTGCTGCTCTGGGGCGGCGAGACGTACACGGGCGGCGTGAACAACTACCCGGCGCCCGCGGCGATCATCCTCGTCTACGACCCCGAGTACTCGCAGTACGGCGCGGTGCCGAACCGGGCGTCCCCGTCGCCGATTCCGCGCACGGGTCACAAGGCGGCGATCGACAAGACTGGCAAGGTGATGATCGTCGGCGGCCAGACGCGCAGCGCCAGCCCTCCGGCCGAGCTCGTGCCCATCGACCAGATCGAATACTTCGACCCCGAGACCAACCTCTACAAGGTGGTCGATTCCGTCACGATGCCCCGCATGCAGACGACGGCGATCGCGGTGCGCGGGGGCGACTTCATCGCAGTGGCGGGCGGCACCGATGGCACCAACCTCGTCAACGAGGTCGCGTACTTCAAGTGGGCTGGGAACACGTTCAAGCGCGAGATGCCGCCGTCACCGCCGCAGCTCGCCTCACCCGGCCGTCGCGCCGCAGCGGTCGCGACGATTCGCGGCGATGCCGACCTGCTGGTGCTGGGGGGCTACACCGACGCGAAGATCCCGCTCTACCCGGCCGTCACCGCGCAGCCTCCCATTGCGTCGTCCGAGATCGTCAACATC
>JAYUXE010000452.1:0-4874 GCA_043753165.1 Archangiaceae bacterium
CTGCACCTGCAGGTCGAGCCCGTCGGGGTACTCCACGCGCCCCAACCGGTAGACCGTCGTGCTCACTTCAACATCTCTCGCGCCTGCGCAATGCACCCCGAGCAGATGAACGTGCCCGTCGGCGCCGCGACCAGCCGGCCGACTTCCGTGTTCGGCTTGCAGCAGAACGAGCACCACGCATCAATCTTCGGATCCGCCAGCACCGGGCCGCGGTCTGGCATCTCGCGCTTCACCTTCGACCCTTCAAACAGCTGCGCCTCGAACGGAATCACCGGATCCGGCACCACCTGCAGCGGCGGCACGTCCTCGTCCTTCCCTTCCAGCCGACGAATGTGCCGCAGCAGCTTCATCGCTTTCGTGCCGAGCTTCTTGTCGCGGTAGATCTCGGCCGCTGACGTGAGCAGCCGAATCGCCTCGGCCTTGTCGCCATTCACTTCCGCCGCCTGCGCCTCGGCGAGCAGCTCGCGGACGTCGCTCAGTGGCCGCCGCCCATGTTGCCGCCCGCGCGGGCGAACGCCGCCTGAAACTCTTCCTGCTGTTGTTGCAGGTGCCACGGCAGCTTCTCGTACACGTCTTCGAACAACGTCGAATTCGGCGGGTTCGGCAGCGCCTCGACTTCCTTGATCGCTGCGTTGATCTCGTTCAGCAGCTGTTCGCGCAGCTTCGCGTCGCTCGTGTCCGTCAGCGCCTTCGCGTTGGTAAGCTTCGCGCGCGTCCGATCGATCGGATCCTTCAGCTTCCACGCATCGACTTCGGCCTGATCGCGGTAGCGCGTCGGGTCGTCAGACGAAGAATGCGCGCCCATGCGGTACGTCTCGCACTCGATCAACGTCGGCCCGCCGCCTTTGCGCGCACGCTCGACTGCCGCCGAACACGCCGCGAAGACCGCCTCGGGATCGTTGCCGTCAACCTTCACGCCCGGCATCCCGTACGCGACCGCTTTGATCGCAATCGACTCGCTGGCCGTCTGCCGATGCGTCGGGATGCTGATCGACCAGTGGTTGTTCTGGCAGACGAAGACCACCGGCGCCTTGAAGACGGCGGCGAAGTTCATCGAGGTGTGGAAGTCGTTGCTGCTGGTCGCTCCGTCGCCCATGTACGCCATCGCGACGGTGTCGTGCTTCGACAGCTTCGCGGCGAAGGCGATGCCGACGGCGTGCGGCAGCTGCGAGCCGATGCACGAGCCCCAGCTGACCTGGTTCACTTCCTTGCCCGCCTGGTGCGACGGCATCTGGCGGCCCTTCGTGATGTCGCCCGAGTTGCCGAAGACCTGCGCGATGTACGGCACCAGCGAGAAGCCGCGCATCAGCATCACGCCGGCCTCGCGAAGCGCAGGCACCACCCAGTCGGACTTTCGCAGGGCGTACGCGCTGGCGATCGTCGCCGCTTCCTGACCCGAACACGTGCCGTAGAAGCCGATGCGGCCCTGGCGCTGCAGCGTCATCATCCGCTCGTCCAGCACACGGATCCGCAGCATCGACGTGTAGATCTCGAGCAGCTGATGGGTCGTCAGCGTTGACGCGGAAGTCACTGCGTTCTTGTGAACTCCGTTCTTCTTCGCCACCTGGAGCCGGGCCATCGCGTCAGGCCATCTCGAGGAAGAGCAGCTCGGGGTTCACCAGGTACTTGATCACCGCGTACGCGAAGTCCGCGCCGACCGCGCCGTCGATGACGCGGTGATCGAACGAGAACGACAGGTACATCATCTGCCGCACTTCGATCTGGTCGTCCTCGACCACGACCGGGCGCTTGCGCATCTTGTGCACGCCCATGATCGCGACTTCGGGGTGGTTGATAATGGGCGTCGCGAAGAGGCCGCCCGTCTGGCCCAGCGAGGTGATCGTGAACCCGCCGCCCGTGAGCTCGTCCATCTTCAGCTTGCCGTCGC
Source organism: Archangiaceae bacterium (assembly GCA_043753165.1). Taxonomy (GTDB): domain Bacteria; phylum Myxococcota; class Myxococcia; order Myxococcales; family Myxococcaceae; genus JAGSPQ01. The sequence continues at coordinate 1,889 of JAYUXE010000452.1, forward strand.
GCGCCGCATTGCCGAGCCGCGTGATCTCGCCCGCCAGCGCCTTCATCGACAGCCGATCGACGCCCTTCACCACCGGAACCGTGAGGCCGTTCGGGGTCGCCGCCGCGATGCCGATGTTCACTTCGCCGCGGACGATCAGCTCTTGCGTCGCCTCTTCCATGTTCGCGTTCACTTCCGGGAACTGGCGGAAGGCGCCGACCAGGGCTTTGCAGAAGAACGGCAGAAACGAGATCTTGGTGCCGTCTTTCAGCGACGCGTTGATTCGCTCGCGCACGCCCACCAGCGCGGTCGCATCGATCTCTTCGACGAACGTGTAGTGCGGCGCGGTGAACTTCGACTTCACCATTTTTTCGGCGATCTTCTTTCGCAGGCCGCGAATCGGAACCCGCGTGTCGCCCTTCGCCACCTGAAGCGGCGCCGACGGGGCCTTCGCCGCAGCCGGACCCGTGCCGTTCATCGTGCCGCCGGCTCCGATCAGCGCCTCGACGTCGACCTTCGTCACGCGGCCCTGCGGACCCGAGCCCGAGACGGTCGCCAGATCGATGCCGTGCTCACGCGCCATGCGACGGGTCACCGGTGTCGCGAGCACCTTGTCGTTCGCCTCGGTGCGAACGGCAGGAACCGCCGCGGCGTGGCCGTTCGATTTGGGAGGCGCCGCGATGGGGGCGGCAACGGGGGTTGGGGCCCCACCTTCGAGCTCGAGCGTCACCAGCGGGTGGTGGACCTTCGCGATCTCGCCTTCTTTGCCCCAGGTCTTCGTCACGCGGCCGCGCTTGGGGCTGGGAATGACGACGGTGGCCTTGTCGGTCATCACCTCGACCATCGGCTGGTCTTCTTTGATCTCGTCGCCGGCTTTCACCAGCCACTTGACGATCTCACCCTCGACGACGCCTTCGCCGATGTCAGGGAGCTTGAAGTCGTAGGTCGCCATTGTCGTTCCTTGTCAGACGATGAACTTCGCGGTGTCCTCGATGCCCTGGAGGATGCGCGGTGCCAGCGGGAGGTACTCGTTCTCGAGCGTGTACGGGAAAGGCGTGTCCCACCCGGTGACCCGCTTCACCGGTGCCTGCAGGTGCACGAAGCACCGTTCTTGAATCAGCGACGAGATCTCACCGCCGAGGCCGCACGTGCGCGGCGCCTCGTGGACGATCACCGCGCGGCCCGTCTTCTCGACGCTGGCGACGATGCAGTCGATGTCCAGCGGCCACAGCGTGCGCAGATCGATGAGCTCGCAGTCGAGGCCGGCTTCGGCGGCCTGGTCGACGGCAATCTGGGCTTCGTGAACCATCGCGCCCCACGCAATGACGGTCATCGCGCTGCCTTCGCGCAGCACCTTCGCCACGCCCAGCGGCACTTCGTAGTCGCCCTCGGGAACTTCACCCTTCGAGGCGCGGTACACGCGCTTCGGCTCGAAGAAGATGATCGGATCCGGCTGGCGCATCGAGGCCAACAGCAGGCCCTTCGCGTCGTACGGGTTGCTCGGAGCGACCACCTTCAGGCCTGCGTGGTGGATGAACAGCGCCTCGGGGCTCTGCGAGTGATAGTGCCCGCCGCGAATGCCGCCACCGAAGGGCGTGCGGATGACGACCGGAGCGGTGTACTGCCCGCCCGACCGGTACCGCAGCTTGCAGAGCTCGCTGACGATCTGATCGAAGCCCGGAAAGATGAAGTCCGAGAACTGAATCTCGGGCACGGGCTTGAGGCCGTACATCGCCATACCGATCGCCGTGCCGATGATGCCGCCTTCGGCCAGCGGGGTGTCGATCACGCGGTCGGGGCCGAACTCTTCGTACAGGCCCGCCGTCGCACGAAACACGCCACCGAACTTGCCGACGTCTTCCCCCATCACGATCGTCCGCGGGTCGCGGCGCATCTCGACGCGCAGGGCGTCGTTCACGGCTTGAAGCAGATTAAGGGTTGGCATGCGCCGTACGCTCGCGCTCCATCAGTCCACGCATGAAGAACTCGGCCGCACGGTAGGACGAACGAACCAGCGGACCCGCCGCGACATAGAGGAAGCCGTAGCTCTCTGCCACCTTCTTGTATTCCTCGAAGGTGTCCGGGCTGATGAACTTCTCGACCCGCAGGTGGTACTGCGACGGCTGCAGGTACTGCCCCAGCGTCAGCACGTCGACCCCGGCCTCGCGGCAATCCTGGAAAGCCTGCGAAAGCTCTTCGGGGGTTTCGCCCAGGCCGACCATGATCGACGTCTTCGTGTAGAGCTTCTCAGGCCGCTGCTTCAGGTACCGCAGCACGTCCAGCGACTGCTGATACGTCGCCCGGCGATCGCGCACCTTCGGGGACAGCCGTTCGACCGTCTCGACGTTGTGCGCGACGACGTGAGGCCGCGCCTCGGCGACCAACGCGAGCGCGTCTTGCCTGCCCTGGAAATCCGGAATCAGCACTTCGACGGTCGTCTTCGGTGACTGCGTTTTCAGCTCGCGAATCGCCGACGCGAAGTGCGAAGCCCCACCATCGGGTCGGTCGTCCCGGTTGACCGAGGTGACCACGATGTACTCGAGGTCCATTTCCTTCACCGCGAGCGCGAGGTTGACGGGCTCCATCGGATCCAGCGGCGGAGGCGCGCCGACTTTCACGTGGCAGAACCTGCAGGCCCGCGTGCAGACCTCGCCCATCAGCATCACCGTCGCGGTGCCGCCGCCCCAGCATTCGGCGATGTTCGGGCAGCGCGCTTCTTCGCAGACCGTAGCGAGCTTCGTGCGCCGCACGATCGCCTTCATCTTTTCGTAGCCGCCGCCGCTGGGCACCCGCACCTTCAACCAATCGGGTTTGCGCGACGTATCGGCGATCTGGGGCAGCGCAAAACGGTCAGGGGTCGCCATACGTGCGCAGGATGTATTGACCCCGGCAGCCTGGGTCAAGCACGTCGCATCAGACATCCGCCTACCTGCGCGCATACGGCAAAGCCGATGAAACGCCTCACGCTTTCGCGTGATTTCACACCTGCCGGGGGTGATGGGTCTCA
>JAYUXE010000453.1:0-4864 GCA_043753165.1 Archangiaceae bacterium
CAGAATTCTGATTTTTAAGCCTCGACCCATTCATTTCACTCTGTGTGCGCGGTCAAAATCTCGCAAACCTGCTGCAGCCACTTCGGGCGCATTGGCCGAGCGTCGTCGAGGCATTGGTCAGGGGCAAGCCGCCCGACCTTTCGAAGCTTTCCCCAGACACGCGCTGTGCCTCATTTCAGAGTCGAGGTCGCAATTCAAATTTGGATTTTTTTTGCGCGGCCCGACGAACGAGCCTGTCTTCTGCGCATGCCCCTTGAAGCGACTGCGCCCACCCCTGCTTTATCTTCGCGCTCTTTTTCGCCGGCGCTTCCCTGTATTGCGCTGGTGATGTTGAGCCTGTTGGTCGAGTTCTCTGCCTGTGGCCCAGGGGCTTCGTGTGACTGCACTGTGTCGATCAACGGCACGAGCAAGACCTCGAAGACCTGTGGCGAGAAGCTCTGCTTCAGTGATGGCTCGGCCTTCGAGTGCACCATCGAAGGGAGCAAGGAGATCTCGAGCTGCAACAGCGGCCCTGGTGGGGGTGGAGGCACCGCGACAGGCGGGGGCACGGGCGGGGGCGGCGGCGCTGGCACCGGGGGAGGGACGGGGGGCGGCGCTCCAGGCACCGGCGGCGGTTCGGGGCCCGCTTGTAGGGGTATGTTTTTGTGCGGCACGATCAACTGCGACGCGGCGACACAGGCGTGCAACGTGACCTTTACTCCGGCCCGTTGCGTGGACAACACCACCGCATGCCGTACCCTGACCTCGTACTGCTTCTCGGCGACCTCAGTCAGCAACTGCCGACCAGGCAAGAGCTTCACTTGCGGGGCAGACTCAGTGACCGGTGGGGTCACTTACGGCTGTCGTTAAGCAAGGCAAAGCGACAAGCCCATTGGCGCGCCGCGGTACTCGACGGAAGGCCCAATGCAGGGCATGGAACTGCGAGTGACGTGCCCCGACGAAGAGACATTGCTCGAGTTCGCGGCCGGCGCGCTGCACGCCGAGCACGCGCTGACCATCGAACGCCACCTCGAGTCGTGTCTCGAGTGTTGCCGCGTGCTCGGGGCAGGCGCTCATTCGTTGGGCGCGGGGCCGATCGCCAGGGCGATGCAGCCCGACGTCACCACAGAATCGGAGGGCCGTTACGAGCTGAAGCGCGAGGTGGGCGAGGGCGCCGAAGGTCGCGTGTTCATCGCCTGGGATCATCACCTCGCGCGCGAAGTAGCGATCAAGGTGCCGCACCTTGACACCGTTCGGCCGTTGCGAGAGGCGCGGCTGCTCGCCCGCCTCGATCACCCCGGCATCGCCACCATCTTCGAAATCGGCCGCCGTGCCGACGGCACGTTGTACAGCGTGCATCGCTTCGTGCGCGCTGAGCTTGGCCCACGATCGCTGCGTGAAGCCTTTAGCAGAACTACCACGCTCGACGAGCGGCTGCGCTTGTTGCCCCGGCTGCTGCAGGCCAGCGAAGCGATGGGCTACGCGCACGGAAAAGGCATCGTTCACCGCGATCTGAAGCCGGAGCATGTGGCGTTGGGTGCTGGCGGCGAGACGGTGGTGCTCGATTGGGGCCTCGCGCTGTCGCTCGACAGCCGCGACGTGCCGAGCGTTGTGGGCACGAAGGGCTACTGGAGCCCCGAACAGGAACGCGGAGAACGGGTCGGACCCCAGGCCGATGTCTTCGCGTTGGGCGTCATGCTCGATGAGCTGCTGTCGATCGCACCACCAGCACGGCGCCCGCGGCCACTCAGGGCGATCGCGGAGCGCGCTCAATTGGCCGAGCCCTCGCTGAGGTACCCGACTGCGTCTGCCTTCGCTGATGACCTCACGGCATGGCTCTCGGGCGGCGAAGTACGCGCGCACGAATACGCGATCTCTGAACGGCTTGCGCTGACCTTTCGCAGGCATCGGCAGGCAAGCGTGCTGCTGGGTTTGTTGGCCGTGGTCGCGGTGGGTGCCGCGGTGCAAATCGCTCGAAGTCGCACGCGAACCCGCGACGCGCTGGCCACCAGCTTTTTGCAGAAGGCCAGTCAGGCACAAGAACGCGGTGGCTGGGACGAAGCAGCCGAGTACAGCGCTGCGGCGCGTGCGCTCGCCGACTCTGTGCCCGCGCGCATGAGCCTCGCGGCCGCGGCGGGCCGTTCGCGCTTGCGGGGCAGAGTTACGCTGGCTGCCGATGGGCCGCTGACCGCGCTGGCCCTCACCCAGCAGACCGGGTTGCTGGCCGTGGGAGTGGACAACGGCGACATCGCGTTGGTCGCCCGCGGGGAACGCACGCCCCACCGTCGGTTGCAGGGTGCTCACCGGCAGCACGTCTCGGCGCTCGCCTTCTCGCCGGACGATGCGCGGCTCTACTCTGCGGGCATCGATGGCCGGCTGGTCGAGTGGGATGTCTCCACCGGCCGGTCACGCACAATCAGTCAGAGCAAGTTCGAGGTGAACCACGTCGTGATGGGACCCCGAGGCGATTGGCTGGCCACCGCGCATGAAGACGGCCGCATCGAAGTGCGCGCGCTGCCCTCGGGAGCGCTGACCTTTGCCTGGGCCGCGCACGGTTCACCGGTGTACGCGTTGGCGGTTGATCCCGAGGGCACGTGGATCGCTTCGGGCGCGTGGAACGGCGAGCTCGCCATCTGGAGCACCTCTGGCGAGCTGCGCGCCCGGCTCGAAGGCCACGGCAGGTCGGTGAGCGCGTTGGCCACTTCACCCGATGGGGCGCTGCTCGCGTCGGCCTCGAAAGATCAAACCGTCAGAGTGTGGTCGACAAGCGGTGACGGCCCCGCGCTGGTGTTGGAAGGCCACACCCAGCGGGTGGCTGACGTGGTGTGGCTCGACGCTGAGCATCTTCAGTCGACCGGTGATGACGGTCAGGTGCGCACTTGGGCTGTAAGACGGTCGGGAAGCCGCGCGACCGACTGGCAGTGCATTGGCCTCGAGGATCTCGGTCAGGCCGCGGGGAACGTCGTGCGCTCGGGCGCAGACACGCTGGTGGCTGGCGAAGAAGGCGCGTTGTACCGGCTCGCGCGACCGCGGGTGATGGCCCTGCAGATCCCCTGGCGGGAGCGCGTCAGTCATCTCGATGCCGATGACGCAGGAATCTTGATGATTGAAGCGCTCAGCTTTGTGCGGCGCGATCTGCAGACCGACGAGGTGATCGACCGTGAACCGACGAAAGCGCAGCCTGCGCAGGTTCGCTTGTTGCCGGAAGGGCGCAGGTTCTGGGCGGGCTATCTCGACGGGCGATCGGCGCTCTTCCTGCGCGACGCAGATGGACACGACGCTGAGATCACGCAGACGCCGCGGGTCTGGAGCCTCGAGGTGGACCCCGACGGGCGCTGGGGCGCGGCGCTGGGCGGGTCTCGCACGCTGGAGCTCCGTTCGATGGGCGACGGGGATGCCGGAGTCATTCTCGGCGGGCACGACTCAGACATCTTCGCTGCCTCGCTTGGGCGCACTTTGGCGGTGACCGGGAGCTACGACACCACGCTCGGGGTGTTCGATCTGCCGTCGGGTGAGCGGAAGCTCACACTCCGGGGGCACTGGCATGGCGTGCGGGCGGTCGACCTGTCGGCCGACGAGACCCGGATCGCGTCGGGAAGTTGGGACAAGACGGTTCGGCTTTGGAACTCACGGACTGGGGCACCGGAGGCCGTGCTGCGCGGACATCAGAGCTCGGTCACTGCAGTTTCGTTCTCCCCAAGCGGTCAGCGGCTTGCCAGCGCTTCGTGGGATGGCGCGCTGATCGTCTGGGATGTGAAGAGTCACTCGCAGTTGCTGCGGCAGGAGCACGTGGAGAACGGGCCGCGCAGCATCGAATGGTTTGGGGAAGAGGTGCTGCGCATCGGGGGGACTCGCATGACTCGCATTGATCTGGAGCCTCGGCCGCTAGATGAAAAGAGAGGCGTTCGGTTCGATGGCGTCAAGGTCGAGCGGGTCGACTTTGGGAGCCCGCCGGTTGACTAGCCTTCAGTTCTGGAAGCGGCCCGGGCTTCCCCGTCCACCGGCGCAAATTTTCAACGTCAGTCCCGCCCACGTTCTCCACAGGAGTAGCTGCCGAAGGTTCCGGTCGACACCCACTTGCGGCGGTGGCTCGACCTGGCTGCCGCCAAGCTTTAGTTTCCCGCCCAAATGATCCGCCGCTACGAGTTCGTCGAGGGGACGTCTTCGAAGTTCTGGGAAATCGATCTCGACCACGAGCAGTTCACGACCCGGTGGGGAAAGATCGGTACCGAGGGGCAGGAAAAGACCCTGGCCTTCGAGTCAGAAGACGAGGCGCGCAAGGCGCACAACAAGCTGGTCGGCGAGAAAGAGAAGAAGGGTTACGTGCTCGTGGGCGGCGACCAGCCCGGCGCACGCCCGCTGACGGCGAAGGCGCCCGTGAATGCCCAGCTCGAAGCGGCGCTGGCGGGCGGTGACGACGCGTGGAAGGTGTACGCCGACTGGTTGATCGAAGCGGGCGAACCGTGGGGCGAGGTGATTGCCCAGGCGCAGGCGGGCAAGCCGAACGAGGGCCAGCAGAAGGAAGCTGAAGCCGCGCTGCTGCAGGGCACTGCGGGGGCGACAATCGAGTGGGAACGCGGCGTCATCGACCACTTCCAGCTGACGCCTTCCGAGGTCGACTCCGACAACCCGATGCAGGACGTGCTGACCCGCGTGCTGAAGCACCCCGCCGGTCACCTGGTGCGGAAGCTCACGCTGGGGCTGCCGCCGTTCGAAGACGACGGCGGGCTCGCCTGGCACATGGAAACGCCAGTGAAGACGCTGGCCGCGGCAGGGCCGTTGCCGCTGCTCGAAGAGCTCGACCTGTCAGAGACGGCGCCCCACATGGACCAGGTTTCGTGGCGAAGGCTCGGAAACATCGGCGGGCTGTGGAAGGCGGCGCCGC
>JAYUXE010000454.1:0-1973 GCA_043753165.1 Archangiaceae bacterium
CCGCGCGTCTCGGGGTGCTGCCCCAGCGGCTGCGGCGAGAGCCCGCGGTAGTTCAGCTTGAAGCTCGACGACCCGTTGCCATACGCCTTCGGGTCCGCCGAGCCGAAGTCGAGGTCGTCTTCTGCGAAGAACGCCATCGTCGATCGGATCATGCGTGTGGCGAGGCCAGGGCCCGCGAACGCGCTGTGAATGGAGGCGCCGACGTTCCAGTACTCGGGATTCTTGGGGCCCACGTCGCTGCCGGCACCGCGGTGGGGGGCGGGGTTGTCCAGCGCCCAATCGTTCGTCAACACCACGAAGCCGTGGTACCGGCGGCCTTTGCAGCCTTGAACGCCGGTGCCCATGCCGCACAGCTTCAAGTCGAACGCGTTGGGCCGGAACAGCTTTTCTTTGGCGAACTCGGTGGCGTAATCCCGGGTCAGCACGTCGTTGACGAAGTGGACCTGCGCCGAGCAACCGACGTAGCCGCCGCGGTGCAGGTACATCAACGCGCTCGCCGGCACCGCACCGAACGTCGTCGCCGCCGGGTCCCATGACGGTACCGGCAGCAACTCGCACTTGAGCCCGTCCGGCCCTGCTTCCATCTTCACCGTGCCTGCCGCACCGCGTTGGGTTGCCAGGCCTCGCGCGAGAAGGTCGTCGCGCACCCCCTTCGCGGCGACTTCCGCTGCGAGGTTGTACCGTGGGCGATCGGCAACCGTGATTTGAAAGGCCTGGTCGACGAGTGCCCCGTAGGTGGGCAATTCGTCCCCGTCTGAAGGAGGCGGATCATCGACCATGTCGTCGCCGGGAAATTTCTTCTCGTAGTTGTGCATCTTGTAGGCGGTGATGTCCCAGCCTGCCGACTGTTCGGCTTCCTGCGCGCGAAACCCTGCCTGGAACACTTCCCCTGCGAAGGCGCCGTAGAGCGCGAGAGGAATGAAGACGAGCATCGACAGCGCGAACTCGACCGTCGAAGCGCCTCGGGGGTGGACTCGATCGGTCATGGCGGTCAGAACGACAGGTTGAGCATGTAGAAGAAGGTGTCGACGTAGAGCTGAAGCGCAATGAAGAACTGCTCAATCACCGGTGGCCCAACGAAGAACACGGCCCCGACCATGAACCACAGCAGCACCGAGTACTCGGCCATTGCCTGCCCGCGGGGTCGACGCAAACTCATGGCGTGAGCTCCTGGGCCTGCGCAGTCACCGAGGTGTGCGCGCCTTCCGCGAGCAGCGCCAGCGTCCAGCGGCGTTCTTTCGAAACGAAGACCAGCGCAGAGGCCCCCAGCGCAGAGTCATCTTTGGACGCCATCGGCCGATAGCCCTTCTCGCCCAGCTGCTTTGCGTAGAACGACGCCACCGTGGCAGGGGAATCGGCGGTGTCGAAGCTCACCGTCAACGCACGCAGGCCTTCGTCGGTCGACTGCACGGCCAGCGGCTCGGTGCCCGGGTAGACCGGTAAATCTCCCGTCTCGGGCGACTTCAGGGCCTGGCGCCAGCGGCCCATGTCTGCGACGCCGAGAATCACGGTGGTGCCGTCGTCGTCTTCATGCGGCATCGCCACGACCGACAGCTGCAGCTGGTCATCCATCAGCGTCGCGGAAAGCGAAGGGTAGGGCGCAATGCCCTTCAGCTGCTTCGCGCCGTACATCGGCCACCGCTTGAGCTCGAACTCCTTCGCGTAGAACTCGAGAACCTCTTGCCAGTCGTCGGCCGTCTCGAAGCTGGCGAGGTTCATCGGAACTTTGTTCGTCTGCACCTCGTCCCCAATCGAGACCAGGGGCGACGCGCCTGGAGGAACCCGGAACAGCGAACGAAGGCGCTGCTGGCCGAGCGTCGACGGGGGCCTGCCACCGTCGGGCAACGCAGGCGCTGATCGCGGCAACGGCTCCGTCAGCGCCAGCGGTCGCCCTGGCGTCTGGCCAATCGGCAGAGGCTCGGGCAGCACCACCGCGATGACGACGAGGCCCGCGACGAGGCCGAGGCCCGACC
>JAYUXE010000455.1:0-1971 GCA_043753165.1 Archangiaceae bacterium
GTCTTCACCCACGGCTTGCTGTCGAGGCCCTTCTCGACTGCGTTCTTCGCGAGCAGGCCCGCTCCCAGCATCACCGCCGGGTTCGAGGTGTTGGTGCACGACGTGATCGCCGCAATCACCACCGAGCCGTGCGCGAGCGTGAAGCTCTGCGCCCCCGCCGAAACCGTCGCCGTGTTCTTCAGCCGCACGTCGCCGTCGGTCGCCTTCAGCATCTCTTTCGCGGCCTTCGCGAACGTCGCCTTCATCGCATCCAGCGGCACGCGGTCTTGCGGCCGCGCGGGGCCAGCGAGGCACGGCACCACCGTCGACAGGTCGAGCTCGAGCGTGTCGGTGAACACCGGGTCGGCCGACCCCGCGGTGTGAAACAGCCCCTGCTCTTTGCAGTACGCCTCGACGAGCTCGCACGACTCGGGCGAACGTCCGCTGAAGCGCAGGAAGTTCAGGGTCTCGGCGTCGATGGGGAAGAAGCCGATGGTGGCCCCGTACTCGGGCGCCATGTTGGCGACGGTCGCGCGGTCGGTGAGCGCGAGGCTCGCGATGCCGGGGCCGTGGAACTCGACGAACTTGCCGACCACGCCCTTCTTTCGAAGCATCTGCGTCACGGTGAGCACCAGGTCGGTGGCCGTCGCTCCGGCTTTCAACGCGCCCGTGAGCTTGAAGCCGATGACCTGCGGAATCAGCATCGTGATGGGCTGGCCCAGCATCGCCGCCTCGGCCTCGATGCCACCGACGCCCCAGCCGACCACGCCCAGCGCGTTGATCATCGTCGTGTGCGAGTCGGTGCCGACGACCGTGTCCGGGTACGCCGAGCCATCGGGGCCCTTGAAGACGGCCTGCGCGAGGTACTCGAGGTTGACCTGGTGGCAGATGCCGGTGCCCGGGGGCACGGCGCGGAAATTCTTGAGCGCCTTGTCGCCCCACTTCAAGAACGCGTAACGCTCGGTGTTGCGTTCGAACTCGATGTTCACGTTCTGCTGAAAGCTGCTCTTCGTCGCGAACTTGTCGACCATCACCGAGTGGTCGATGACGAGGTCCAGCGGGCACAGCGGGTTGATCTTCTCGGCGTTGCCGCCCATCGCCGCGAGCGCTTCCCGCATCGTCGCGAGGTCGACCACCACCGGCACGCCCGTGAAGTCCTGCAACAGCACGCGCGCAGGCGTGAACGAGATTTCGATGTCCGGCACCGCCTGCGGCGCCCAGTTCATCAGCTTCTCGATGAGGCCCTTCGAGACCACGCGCCCGTCTTCGTGACGCAGCAGGTTTTCCAGCAGCACCTTCAGCGAGAACGGCAGCTTCGCAATCTGCGGAAACTGTTTCGCCAGGGCGCCAAGCGAGAACACGTCCCACGGCACGCCCCCGACATTGAGCTTCGAGCGAACCTTGAAGGAATCGAGCTGAGTGGTCATGCACGCCTTATTCCGCCGCGTGACCTGCAATTCAAGATTTCTTGATGGTTACAGGCCCCACGCCTCGCGCATCGCATCGGCGCGAAACGGGCAAGGGTGCTTCTTCTCGGGGAAGAACTCGTGCACGTGCTCGAGCTCGGTGCGCGCGGCATCGAACTGGCGCTGGTTGTACGCCCCCTGCGCGCCCAGCAAGAGCTTGCTGCACTGGCGGTCGAGCTCGCCCTGCGCTTCCTTCATCTTCTCGCGCGCCAAGGCGTACGTGCTGGGCTTCGGGTCCGGGTGGGCCTCGAGCATCAGCCACGCTTCGCGGAAGGAACGGTAGGCTTCCCAGCGGTTCGACGCGCCGACGTCACGGCGTTCGAACATTTCCTGCCCCTTCTTGAACTTGTTGTTGGCCTCGCCGCGCAACTGGTCATCGGGAAGCTCGGGCAGCAGCGCGACCTCGACCCACACGTTCCAGATGCGCCACGGGTCGTTGCCCGGCGGGTTCAGCGTGCTGTCGAAGACCACCTTGTTCGGCTCACCCTTCTTCAAGATGTTGCTGGGGACGAGGACCTCGTGTGAC
>JAYUXE010000456.1:0-4856 GCA_043753165.1 Archangiaceae bacterium
GCCGCCGGAACCGAGACGCCAACCGCAATCATCAACGACCACCGAAAAATCATGACGACCTCAAGGAAACGAAATGAAAGCAAAAGAATTTCAAGTCAACGTTGAGAGGACTTGCGCCGTGCGGGCGCGCGCCTCGATGGCGGATTTCGGCTTTGGCAGCTCATTGCCGCAGAGCCACGACTGCAGGCTCAGGATCGCAGGCGGGACGCGCTGCGCGTCGAGAAGCACGGACAACATTCGACCAACACTGGCGAGGTCTGCGTCTCGGGTCGACGCATCGACGATGTCAATACAGTGTCCCAGCTCGATCATGACTGCGTGCCCCGGCTCGCTGTCGTTGCACACGAAGACAGTTTCGGCCTCGAGGGTCGGCCCTGACAGCCCCGAGGCGTGAAGCGCGGCCAAACCTCCCAGCAGATCGCCTGTCAACGAGAGCGCCACCGAAAGCTTGAGCCCTCCAATGCGTTCGATGAGCTTCGCGGCCGTCTCACCGCCCATTCCATTCAGCACCAACAGGGTTCTGCCATCGGCCGCCTTCAACAGGTCTCTGGCCGCCACGACCGCAGGGTGACGAAGCCGCGACAGCAGCTGCGCTTCATCGGTCAGCCGTTTGCCAGTCGCGCCCCCTGGTTCGACCTCGAGCTTCAACAAGCACGGCCAGCCCTCGCGCGAAGCCCGCACCAACTCGTAGGGACCCAGCCGCCCGAGCCGTTCGCCGAGGTCGTGCCCCGCGACCGAGTTGGTGCTCTCGGCCTTCGGGGAATAGGTCAGCTGCGTCGCTTCAGCCCGTTCGTGTTTTTCGAAGGTGGTGCTGAGCAGGTGGCTGATGCTCAGGTCGTCGACCGTCGCCGCCACGCTTCGGGAGACCTGGGCGAGGCCGTACTCGAGCTCGCGCGCGGCAGGGCGCGCGTCTGGGTCGAGCGACCCGCAACGCGTCAGCAACTCTTCGAGCTGCGGGGGAACTTCGGTGGCGTGCGTCAGAAGCTCGGTGAGAATCACGCCCAGGGCAAAGACATCGCCGGCGACGGTGCCTCCCGGCTTCCAGTCAGGTCCCCGGTAGCGGCGGACTTCCAGCGGCGCGTTGGTTTCTCGCGCCCACTTCGAGCTTCCGAAGTCGGTCAGCTTGACTCCCCCATCTTCGCCCAGCATCAAGTTGCGCGGCGTCACTGCGCCGTGCGGCCGGGGGGGCTTTTGCACGTGTAGAAAACTGAGCCCGCGGGCGATCTGCACCCCGATGCCAGCAACGGTGGCGATGGACAGCCGGCGTTCGATGGCCGAGCTGCGCTGTTGCAGCTCGCGAAGCGATCGGCCGGGCACGAACTCGTTGACCACGTAGTCGCCATCGTCCAGCCGAACCATGTCGACCAGCGCGACGACGTTGGGGTGATTCAGCGTCGCGGCGGTGCGAATGCGATCGATCACCAGGGTGCCACCCCCAGTCGACTTTTTCAGGACCACGCGGCGCTCGAAGCCCGCTGCTCCTTTCATTTCGCACAGGAACATCTCTGCGCCCCCAGCGAGCCGAGAGAGGATTCGATAGCGACCGAACTCTTCTCCCTCGAAGCGCACGCGCGACTTCTAACAGCGCCCAAATCGATCGTCGACTTCGCAGCGCCCGTTGGTCACGGCGCGAGAACGGCATCGACCAGGTTGCCCAACTCGAGGCTGGCCCGCCCGCAAGTGTTCGAGCCCAGCGCCCCCGCGATTGCCTTTGAAAGGGCGGGCTCTCGCGTGCTGTACATGTTCCACTTCTGTGCCGATTTGGAGGCGACTTCCCCGAGCTCGCGAAGGGTCGTCATCGCCTCAGACCGCCACGCCTTGTCCGGTTCGCAGCCACCCGACATCTGCAACCAGCGGCGCGCGGCCTCATTGACGCGCGTCGCTCTGGGGCGAGCCGCGACCGGGACGGCGACCGCTGGTGCTGGCTTCACTGCGGGCGGAGGAGACCGCGCCGGCGCTGGAGCGACCTCCACGGGCGGCGCAACCTCTCGAATCGAGGGTTCAGCTGCCTTCGGCTCGGGCACTTTCAGTTCGGCACCAGCGGCCTCAGCCAACTGTGCTGGGGCCGCGGGCCGGGCTGCGGAAACGGCAATTGGCGATCGCACCGCCTGCTCAGCGGGTGGTGGCGTTTGCACCGCAAACCAGATCGCACCCACGACGACGACCGGAACCGCCACCAGCAGCCCGAGTTGCCAGCCGGGCCGCCCGAAGCGGGCGAACTCCGCCGCAGACTCGACAGGTGCCGCAGACTCGACGGGCAGCGCAGACTCGACGGGCAGCGCAGACTCGACGGGTGCCGCGAGCTCGAGAGCCATCAGGTCGTCGGGGATCTTGACGGTCGCCTTCTCGGCGGCACGACTGGAGACCGTCGCGTCGAGGGCCGACATCGGCGCCCGGGTGAGATCCGACGAGCCCGCGAACGCTGCCGGTGGAGCCGTGGTGCGCCGCGCTCGCGGAGCAGCGCCCAGGTCACGAAGAATCAACGATACCTTCTGCCGAACCCCTGCCGCCGTCGCGACGTGGGTCAACGGCCGCTTCTCAGCAAGCGCGGCGACGAGGAGATCGAGCGCCTCTGGTATGGCCCAGGCGACCGACGAGAGCCGCTCTCGACCGCCGTCTCCGACTCCGCGGTTCGTCATCAGGGAGAACGTCAGCTCGCCGACGGCCGCGAGGTCGTCGAGCACGGCCGCGTCCAGGTTCGGCGGCAGCGCACCGACCTGGAAGTCGACGAGCTTCAAGCAGGTCTCGCCCGCAGAGTCCTTCGCGAGGATCACGCTCTGCGCAGAGAATCTGCGGTGAACCACTCCCACCCGGTGTGCAGCGGCGAGCCCCGAGAGAATCTCGAGCAGCAGCGGCAGCGCGACCGCGACAGACATCGGCCCCTCTCGAGCAAGCAAGGCAGCCAGTGACTCGCCGACGACCCGTTCAGTGACCAGGGCTCTTCGACCATCGGGCAGGGACTCGATGCCAAGGACTTCGCAGAGGCGCGGGTGGTGAACGCCGGCGAGCACCTTGACGCTCTGCTCTGACTCGAGGCTCTCGACCTGCACTGGCGTGAGGGTCACCCGGCGCAGCGTGACGGGGTGCGCGGCGGTGAAGCCCGGTGACTCGACCGCTTCGATGAGAAACGGCCCTGCTGGCTGCCCGATGAAAGGATCCGAACCTCCCTCTGCGCCATGGTCGTCCGTCTCACGCGCAGAACGATCGGCCTCGAGTCTCGGCATTGGGGCCGTGGGTGACATCAGATCGAGTCCGCTGCGGACGGCTGCCCGGAATCAAAGGCCATGCGCTTCCGCCCATTCATTCAACGAAAGGCTGGCAGCCGCGCATTGCTCACCGGTGGACGCCCTGCTGATCTGCTGCCGCACGGCACGCAGTGTCGCCATCGTCTGATCGATCTTCGAGTTCTCGATCTTCTCGGCCAGCAGCCGCTGGCGAACCCGGGCGTCAATCTCATCACTGCGCGTGACTTCCTCGACGCGCCACTGCCCGAGGTCGGCGCAGCGCGGGAATGTTTCGATCCCAGGAGGCGCGACCGCGACCAGTGGGCGCACCTCAGGCTTCGGCAAACGCACGGGCGGCTTTCGCACCAGCGCCGCAAGATCCGGATCCGAGCTGGCGTCGACCGGCGCCGGCGGCAGCGCCTCGACGGGTCGCTGCACTTCGGCCGGGACCATCACCTCGACGGGGGCCGCCTCGACGGGTCGGGGCACGACCGCGACCTCACGCGGGGGTTCACGCCACAGCAGCCACGCGGCGCCCGCCAGAAACAGCAGCAACAGCCCCACCGCGAATGCGCTTCGTTGCCAGCGCCGCGGGTTGACGCGCGCAATCAGCTCAGCCGTGGTGTTCGCGGCCGCGGCCATCGGTAAGAGGGTCGGAGTCTCCGCAGGCGCCAGGGGCATCGCCTTGATCGAGGTCGCGTCCCGCTCGATCGATTTCAGCAGGCGTTGTACGGCCTGACGCGCGACGTCTGCTGTCGCCGGCCGTTTGTTGGGGTCTTTTTCGAGCAGCGAATGCACCAGCTCGCACACGCCATCCGGCAACGATCGATCAAGCGACGAAAGCGGCGGCGGCCGCGCGAAGCTGTGAAGCCGAACCAGCTCGAGCACACTTTCTGAGACGAAGGGCAGGCGTCCCGAGAGCATCTGGTAGAGCATCACGCCCAGGGCATAGAGGTCGGCGCGGCCGTCGCCCCTCAGGCCCTGGGCCTGCTCTGGCGCAATGAATTCAGGAGTTCCGGCCAGCAGCGACGATTGCGCGCTCTGCGACCGCGCTTCGCCTGACAATCGAACGGGCGCCTCACTGGCGAGGCCAAAATCCACGATCTTCAGCACGACCTGGCCGCCGTGCTCGCTGCCCTTCATGATGTTGGCGGGCTTCAGGTCGCGGTGAACGATGCCCTTCTTGTGGGCCTCACCCAGGCCGTTCAGAATTTGATCTGCAAACTGCAGCGCCTGAGCGGGCGGCAGCGGCATTCGTCCCCGCTGCCGCTGCTCGAGCAAATAGCGTTCGAGGGTGCTGCCCTCGATGAATTCCATCACCAGGTACTGCAAGCCATCGGACGTGGCGCCGAAGTCCGAGACCTTGACCAGGTTTCGATTGTTGAGCGCCGCCAGAGCCCTGGCTTCGGTCAAGAACCGCGTCGACCCGTCGGCGCTGTCGGCGACCTCGGGCCGCAGGAACTTGACCGCCGCCTTCATGCCAATGGTCTGGTGTTCGGCGAGGTAGACGGTTCCCATTCCGCCTTCCGACAAGCGCCGCCCTACGACGAACGCTCCGATGTGACGGCCAGTCAGCGAATCGATGGGCGGCAGCGTCGGCTCGGTCACGTGCAGCTTTTACCAGCGTGAACT
>JAYUXE010000457.1:0-1970 GCA_043753165.1 Archangiaceae bacterium
AAACTTCTGTTCGTTCTCACGGCGCTGCGCCAACTCGAACAGCGCGTCGTCGGCGAGATCGCTGTTGCCTTCACCGATGAGCTTGAGCTCGGCCTCGCCCGCGGCGGCAGACTTCGGGTCTTGCAGGTTGCCGCGCGCGCGCAGCAGCCGGGCCTTCGCTTTGTCGTTCGCTGCGCTGGCCATCGACAGCACGTCTTCGGCGAGGGTGTTCAGTCGCGCGCGGTCGTAGCTGTTGCGTTCCATCTCCATCAGCGCGCCGAGCACGAACAGACTGCGTGCTTCTTTCGAGGCGCGGTCGTCGCCGCCGGCGGCCTGCTTCAGAAGCGGCAGCGCGGCGGAGAATTGCCGTTCGCCCCGTTCAGCCATTGCCCAGGTGGCGTAGGCGCGGGCGAAGTCCTTCTCGCCATTGTCGGCGAGGTCCTTGAGCTCGTTGTAGGTGCTGCCCTTGCCGATGCGCAGGCAGGACGCTGCGCGCTTGGCGGAAGCCTCGCGGGCGAGGGGCGACGCGGGGTTTGCCTTGAGAAACGCGGTGAAGCCATCGCACGCGCGCGCGAAGCTCGCCTCGCGCAGGTACTTGTTGGCGCCGTCGAACGCGGCGTCTTGTGCGGACGCAGCGGTGCTCGCAAAGGCGAGCGCCAGCAGGGTGAAGCGGGTCATGTGGAGCCCCCAGGCGGTGAAGATGTGCGGCATCAAGCCATTGAACGCCCGGACACACACGGGCGATCTGGGCTTCGGACAATTGTGTCGGACAGGGGTGGAGCGCCTGCGCACCAATGCGCACTTCTCGCAGTGATTTCAAGCTTGTGGCTTGGCGCGGCGCGTGCGAACGGCCGGCCTCATGAAAAAAACGCTGACCTTCGCTGCCCTCGCTTTTCTGTCTGCTTGCAGCACCGCCTCGAGCACGGACATCAAGACGTCCGGCATGAACGCCGGCATCTCAGGCCTGTCTGATGGCTCGGGCAATACGTCGGTTTCTGTCTCGTTGAGGGTCGGCGCGCAGTCGACCACCTTCGTCGAACTCTCGGGCACGGACGAGCTGAAGGCGACCAGCGATGGGAAGTCGGTGGTGCTGAAGAAGTTCGAGCTGTTGGGCCTGGTCACGTACAACGGAACGCTGGCCGGCGATGACGAGGGCAAGGGCGTCACGGTGGCGTTCACGCGGGCGAGCCCGGATGTGAGCGCTCCGACGTCGACGTTCTCGATGCCGGCGAAGTTCGCGCTGAAGGCGCCCGCGGTGCAGGCGAACTTCAAGCGCGGCACGGATGCGATCGAAGTGAAGTGGGACAACGGCGGAAAGGCCGACCCGATGACCGTCGAGCTCACGGGCACCTGCATCGACCCGGTGTCGAAGGCGGTCGCGACTGATACGGGCAGCCTCGTCATCTCGGGCTCTGAGCTGAAGGCGAGCAAGGACAACGAGACCAAGAGCTGCAACGTCACCATCGTCGTCCGCCGCACCCGGACGGGGACGCTCGATGCCGCGTACGGGCAGGGTGGCATCGCGAACGGGATTCAGAGCCGGCAGGTGATCGTCAACTCGACGCCGTAGTGCGCCGCAGCAATTGGATGAACCGAAGCGATCTACTTCCGCGGCAGCGTGCTGCAGCCCTTCGCCGCCTTCTCGCGCGCCGGATTCGCCTCGCGCACCAGCGCTTCGATCGCTGCTGCGCACGCCGCCCCTGAAGCAATCGGCCGCAGCGTGGCGAGCGCGTCGAGCGCGGTGAGCTGCAGAGACGGATCTTTCGCCGCCGTCTGCAGCAGCCCAATCGCTTCTTTGTTCTTGTCGAGCAGCAGCCCCAGGGTCAGCGCAGCGCGCGCCCGCTCGTCGTCGCGGCGCGGTTGATCTTCGATGCACCCCATCGCGGCGCGTGCCTCTTTCGCCGCGGTCGGCGCGTGCAGCCGCGCGCCTGCTTCCGCGAACGCCCACAGCGCCGCGCACGGATCGATGACCTGTTCCGCCGGCACCTGAT
>JAYUXE010000458.1:0-4853 GCA_043753165.1 Archangiaceae bacterium
TGTTGGTGCACGGCGCATGCCCTTGCGTTGACAAATTGCCCCTGTCGTTTGCCCGTGACAGCTTGCAGCTGTGATTCGTGAAGCGTTTCAGGACTTGAACCGGGTGCGGCAGATTGCCGTCATCGCGGGCCGCCACGGCTTTGCCGACGTGCTCGAACGTTCGGGCCTCTGGGCGCGGCTGGGCGGGAAGGAACGGGTCGAGCAGACGCCCGAGTCGCGGCGCGAGACCGTCGCCAAACGCTTCCGTACCTTCTTGAGCGAGCTCGGCCCCACGTTCATCAAGCTGGGCCAGGTGCTGTCGACCCGCGGGGATCTTCTTCCGGCTGAGTTCATCGAAGAGCTCTCGCACCTGCAGGACCAGGTGCCGGCGTTTCCGATCGAGCAGGTGCGCGAGCAGATCGTCGCCGCCTTCCACCGCCCGCTGGAAGAGATCTTCCCCACCTTCGACGCCGTGCCCATTGCCGCGGCGTCCATCGCGCAGGTGCACCGCGCGTTCACCGTCGAAGGCGAAGAAGTGGTGGTGAAGGTGCAGCGCCCCGGCATCGCCGAACAGATTCGCGCCGATCTTTCGGTGCTGCTCTACATCGCGCGCGCCCTCGAGGCCGTCGTCGAAGAAGTGGGTGTCTACACGCCCACCGGCATCATCGAAGAGTTCGACCGCGCGATTCACGAAGAGCTCGACTTCCTCAACGAGGCGTCGAACATCCGCGCCTTCTACAAGAACCACATCGGCCGAAACGGCATTCGCATTCCCAGGGTCTACGACGAGCTGTCGACCCGCGGCGTGCTGACGATGGAATACCTGCACGGCCCCAAGCTCTCGCAGGCGATGGCGACGATGCCGCAGGCGGGCAAAGAGCTGCTGGCGAAGAACATCCTCGAGAACGGGTTCAAGCAGCTGTTCGAAGACGGCCTCTTTCACGGCGACCCGCACCCGGGCAACCTGCTCATTCTCGACGGCGAGCCGCCCGACAAGCCGGTGCTGGCGCTGATCGACTTCGGCCTCGTAGGGCGAATCACGAAGCAGATGGCGAACACGCTGGTGTCGTTGATCGTGGCGGTGGCGATCAAGGACTCCGAGTCGGCGGCGCGACTGCTGTACCGGCTGGGCTCGGCCGACAGCCGTTCGAACCTGCTGCTGTTCAAGAACGACATCGAAGCGATCATCGGCCAGTACCTGCCCACCGAGCTCTCGCAGATCAACGCGAAGTCGTTGATGCGCGACCTGCTGGATCTCGCGGTGAAGTACAAAATCCGCGTGCCGAAGGAGTACGCGATTCTCTCGCGCGCCTCGATTGCAACCGAAGGCATCCTTCGATCGCTGTTCCCGAAGATGAACATCGGGGAAGTCGCGCTGCCCTACGCGAAGCACCTGCTCACCGATCGGTTCGACCCGAACCAGCTGCAGGGCGGGATGTTGAAGACCCTGAACCGGCTGCAGAGCGCGGCCAACGAGCTGCCGATGCAGCTGTCGCAAATTCTGTTGGACCTCGAAACCGGCAAGTTCTCGGTCACGGTGAAGGCCGACCAGATGAACGAGCTCAACCAGAACCTGCGCGCGCTCGCCGTGATCTCGTTCTTCGGCCTCTGCGCGTGCGGGCTCATCGTCGGAGCGTTCATCAGCTTCGCGTCCAAAGACTGGACCATTCACGGCGTCCCGTTTCTCGGCCTCTTCGCCGTCGTCGCCGCCAGCTTCCTCTTCGGCGTGATGATGACCTGGTACCTGTTCGGCAAGAGCGTCAAGAAGGTGTCGTTGATGCGGTTCCTCGGCAAAGGGCGCTGATTGGATCTGGGCCTGAAGGCGGTGACGGTCGCGTTCGGCAGCGTCACGGCGCTCGATGCGATCACGCTCGAGTTGCCCGCGGGCAGCCAGGTCGTGCTGTGGGGGCCAGCGGGCGGCGGGAAGACGATTCTGCTCAAAGTCCTCGCGGGCCTCGTGCTGCCCACGTCGGGTGACGTTCGCTGGGCCACGGAGCATGTGCAGACACTGAGCCCCGAGGCGCGGCGGCAGGCGCAGGCCGCGGTCGGGTTCGTGTTTCAGACGGACGCGCTTTTCGACTCGATGTCGGTGCTCGACAACGTGCGGTTGCCGCTGAAGAAGCGGGGCGTGGCAGACGCCGAGGCGACCGCGCGCGCGAATGAAGCGCTGGAACAGGTGGGCCTGCTCGAGGCCGCGAAGAAGCGGCCGGAAGATCTGTCGGGCGGCATGAAGAAGCGGGCGGGCATCGCGCGGGCGATCGTCGCGCGGCCGCAGGTGTTGCTCGCCGATGATCCGTTCGCCGGGCTCGACCCCGTCACCGAAGGGCAGATCGCCAGGCTGCTGCTTCAGGTCAGCGAGGGGCGCACGTTGATCGCCGCTTTACCCGACCCGCTGCAGTCGCTGCCCCTGCCCCGCCAGCTGCGCGTCGTTCACGGCCGCGTCGTCGAAACCGCCGCCTGACGGAAGGCGCGACCGCGCAAGGCGCTTTACATTGCGCCGCCCCTGAAAGCGCAGCCCTCGAAGCATTCGTGCGCTTGCGAAATGCGCCCTGTCGAAGAGACTGCGGCGCTCGTGCAACAGGCGCTCACCTTCTTTCCCCGCTTTTTCGGGCGCTACCTCATGGTCGGCTTGCGCGGCGCCGGCGCGCTCACGCTGGTCGCGGCGCGCACCGCGATTCACCTGCCCCGCCTCGACCGCCGCGAGCTCACCCGCGCCCTCGTTCATTTCGGCTTTCGCAGCCTGCCGCTGGCCCTCGGCGTCGCTGCGCTGACCGGAGCAATCGTCGTCCTCCAGGCCGGCGCCTATGCCGAACGCTTCGGCCTTCGCCAATACACGGGCTGGGCCGGTGGCTACTCGGTGATCTGGGAGCTCGGCCCGCTGCTGCTGGGCCTGATGATGGCCGCCCGCATCGGCGCCCGAAACGCCGCCGAGCTCGCGCTGCTCAAGGTCAACGGGCAGATCGAAGGCCTGCGCGGCATCAGCCTCGACCCCTTCAAGCTGCTCGTCGCTCCACGCGTCGTCGCCACCGCGATCAGCGTCGCCGCGCTCTCGACCCTGACTTTCCTCTTCGCCGTCATCTGGGAATCCATCGCCGCCTTCTTCACGATGCGGCTGCCCATTCGCGTCTTCTACGGCGCGTTCTCCGACATGTTGTGGTGGGGCGACTTCCTCGGAGGCGGCATCAAGGCGCTCATCTTCGGCGTCGCAATTTCCCTCGTCTCGACCGCGGTCGGCCTGAATGCCTCCGGAGGTGCCCGCGGAGTCGGCCGCGCCGCCGCCACCGCCGTCGTCCTGAGCTGCTTCGCCATCTTCGCGCTCGACTTCTTCGTCACCCCACCCCTGGCGAAGCTTCTTTCCTCGTGAGCTTCGTCGCCACCGTCGTGGGTCGACCCACGCTGATGTTGTGGCGCACCGTGAAGGCCGTTCGCCGCCGCGGCCTCTCGTGGCGCGAAGTGATGGTGCAGCTCAACGAGCTCGGCAGCGCGAGCAGCTGGCTCGTCGGCAGTGGCCTCGCCTTCTTCGGCGCCGTGATGGTGACCATCGCGTACGCCCAGGCGCGCAAAGCCACCGGCAACATCACCATCGTCGGGCCTGCGTATTTCCAGCTGCTCGTGCGTGAGTTGGCTCCCCTCACCGGGGTGCTGTTGCTCGCCGCGCGCGCGGGCGCAGGAACGTCGGCCGAGCTCGCGAGCATGACGGCGAACGAGCAGGTCGAAGCGCTCGAGCTTTCTGCCGCCGACCCCCTGGCCGAGCTCGTCGCGCCGCGGGTGGTGGCGTCGCTGATCGCCGCTCCGCTGCTCATTTTGATCGGCACCGTCACGGCGACGCTGGCCGCCGTGTCGACCGTGACCTTCGTCTTCCACGCCGACGGCACGACGTTCATGGACCCGAGCTTTCTCACCGTGTCCGACGTCGTCTGCGCGTTCGTCAAAGCCGCAGTCTGTGGCCTCTTCATCCCTCTGGCCGCTTCTGCCCGCGGCCTTCACGCCAAGGGTGGAGCCGCCGGCGTCGGCGAGGCCGTGACGTCGGGCGTCGTCGACGCGTGCATGGGCGTGCTGCTGCTCGACTTCTTCATCGCCCTCGCGTTCATGGTGGCAGGCTTCTAGGTGACCGACGCGATCGTCTTCACCGGGGTCGTGAAGTCCTTCACCGCCGGCGTGCGGGTGCTCGACGGGCTGTCGGCATCCGTGCCGCTCAAAGGCCTGTGCTTCGTGGTCGGCAAGTCGGGCTCGGGCAAGAGCGTGCTGTGCCGGCTCGCGGTCGGGTTGCTGAGGCCCGACGAAGGTTCCGTGTCGCTGTCGAACCAGCGCATCGACACGCTGCCTGAACGAAAGCTGCAGGCCGTGCGCGCGCGCGTGCCGTACCTGGTCCAGGGCCCTGCGCTGCTCGACTGGCTCACGCTGGCCGAGAACGTGGCGCTGACCGCGAAGAGCAAGACGCCGGACGAGAAGGTGAAGCAGGCGATGGATCGCGTGGGCCTCACCGAGTTCGCGAATCGCTTTCCGCCCGAGGTCGGGCCCGGCATCAAGAAGCGCACCGCGATTGCCCGGGCGCTGGTGCTCGAGCCGAAGTACCTGCTGCTCGACGAGCCCACCACCGGGCTCGATCGCGAGGCCGCAGGCCAGGTGAACGACACGCTCGATCTGCTCAAGCACCAGGGCCTCGGGGCGATGGTCGTCTCTCACGACTACAAAGCCGTCGAACGCCTCGCCGACGTGGTGCTCGTCGTCGACGCGGGCAAAGCATCGTTTCGCAGCTAAGGAGCAGGTCATGGATGAATCGAAACTCGAGCTGAAGGTCGGGGCCCTGCTGCTCGCCGCGTTGCTCGGCGCGCTCGGCCTGCTCTCGCTGATGGGCGAGCTCTCGTTCGGCT
>JAYUXE010000459.1:0-4849 GCA_043753165.1 Archangiaceae bacterium
GGCAAAGGGTCGGAAGCGAGGTCGACCAGGGGGTCGATCAGCGGGGCGGCGGGATGCTCGTTCAACGCGGTGCGGGTCGACGCGTAGACCTCGACGTCGCCGAGAGTGGCGCGCAGATGCCGCGCGAACTGAAGAATCATCGCCGGGTCGCCCGCCATCTTGTCTTCCTGCCTGCGGGTGAGAAATTCGCCAATCGGCACGTCCCAATGTTTTCCATCGGATTTGAAGATGACGAGAAACGCCGTCTGGTTGTCTTTCTGGGTGAGCTTCATTCGCCACGCGAACAGCTGACCCTCTTCCGTCCACGCGACGTCGCCCGGGTAGACCCAGTGGCGCAGCGGTACCAGCAGGTGAATCACTGCCCACGTCGCCAGCAGACCCACCACGAGGCGCGGACGGCGCGGCACTTCGGGGCCCCGGATTTCCCCCGAGCTGAAGAGGGTGAAGGTCTTCGCCGGCAGGAACATCAGCGTCCCGAAAATCATCAGCCACGGAAAGATGCCGATTTGAAACAGCCACGCGTTGGTGAGGTGAAAGGCCATCGCGACCGCGAGCGCAAACCAGCGCGTGCGACGCCACAGCAGCGCGGGCACGACGAACAGGTCGAGCAGCAGCCCGCCATGGCTCGCAGCCAGCGCGTGCCATTCGGCATCGAACGGCGTCGACTCGAGCCACCGCCGCATCGGCTCGCCGTGCAGCCAATCGGCATTCAGCTTCGCGATTCCGCCGAACACGTAAGGCACACCGAGCTGAAAGCGCAGCAGCCCCAGGGCCCACGCCGGCACCGTCTGCACCCCGCGCTGCAGCGGCACCACCGTCATCACGGCGAGCAGCAGCAGCACCAGGTAGAGGTGATTCAAATACAGCGCGAGGTCGATGAGGAAGACGTACGTCCACCCGAGCAGCGACAGAAAGGCCGTTACCCGCCGCGCAACGCCGACCGCGAGCAACACCCCGAGCACGCCGAGCAGCGCGAAGAACGCCGTCATCCAGGGCAGCGGCAGGGGCTTGACGAACGCGAAGCCTACGAAGCTGAAGTGAAAGCTCGGCTCGACGAAGCTCGAGGCAATCCACCCGTTCGCCCATTGGCGATACGCCTCGATGGCCAGCAGGCCGCCGACGACGAACCGGAAGAAAACGAGGGCCCCCGCGTCGACGGGCGCCCAGAGCCGTTGCACCAATCAGGGAGGCGCTTCGACGCAGTTGCCCGAGCCGCCGGGGTTGTGCCGGCAGTTGTGGAGCGCGCGGCTGATGGGCAGCTCGTAGAGGTTCTGCAGCACGTCGGCGCCCGCGGCGACGTTGGCTTCGGTGGCCTGGCTCGCTCCGGGCTCGAGCAGCAAGAGGCTGTAGCGCACCTTGCCGGTGTTCTTGTTCACCTGCACCGAGGTCGCCATCGTCGGCGGAGGCGCGAGCGCAGAACGTTCGACATACCTGCTGAACGTGCCGGTGGTTTTGTCGAGCAGGCCCTGCGCGATGTTGGGCAGGCCCGACACGTCGCTTGCCTGGTAGAGCCGAAGCTGCGCGACGCCGGGGGTCGCGGCGCAGCTGACGGAAGCGGCGGTGGGCACCATCGCATTCCACAACGCCGCGCCGAGCAGCAGGCCCGAGGCGCTGGCGGTGCGGTGGTTCAGGGCCGAGTACTCGTAGAACCAGCCCATGCCGTCCGTCGGGTTGCCGGCTGCGCTGATGCTGGGCGCGACGAAGGTGCACGCGGTGGGCGCGGGGGCGGTGGTGCAGGTGATGCCCGTCACGTTGACGAGGTCACCGTTGTCCGGATTCGCAGAGGTGCGGTCGGTGAGGCGCGTGCCGTCGAAGTCCTTCGCCGTCTTGAACGAGCCGCTGCTGTTCGTGCGGTCTTCCTCGAAGCTGCGGGTCGGGTCGCTGCCGCCGTACGCGAGGATGCCGAAGAAGCGGTTCTTGCCCAGCGTCGCGAGCACGGAGCTCTTCGGTTGGTTGGTCGAGGCAGTGAAGGCCAGGTCGTCGGTCTGAATCAACGTCGCGTCAATGCGCCGGCAGTTGAAGTTGCCGAACGCGTCCTTGCCGCAAACGACCTTCGCTTTGCCGATATCGCCGGGGTCGGTGGTGGGTCCCGACTGTGGAACGCACGTGCGCACCTCGCGCTGCGTGTACTCGGCGGTGACGGTGGTGTCGCCGTTGTTGCCGCAGATGGCGTCGCTGACGGAAGAAGAGGCTTCACGGGCGCTCTGGAAGCGGGAGGCCTTCCACCGCGTTTCGTTGCGCGTGAGGTTGAGCGTGTTCTTTCGAATCGCGTAGCTGCTGCGCGCTTCCGCGCAGTCGTACTTCGCGCAGGCGACGGGGTTGTCCAGGCGGCAGCTGCCGGCCAGGGGCTCGAGCAGCGCGTACCGGTTGCCGGTGCCGCCGAAGATGCGCAGCGCATCGTTCTCGGCCTGAATCGAGCTCGCGTTCAGGTAGTGAAACGGCCAGGTGTTCTTGACGCTCTTTTTGTTGGTGCTGGTCGTGCCGTCGTCGTCGATGCCCGGCGACACGCCATACCTGTCCATCTCGAAGGTACGGGCGCCCGACCAGTTGTCGATGAGCCGGGTGCTGGTGTTGAGGCGGCCGGGCTTGAAGAAGCGCATCACCCACTGCTGACCCGACGTATCGCCGACGGTGGCGGTGTCGAAGAAGCCGTCGAACTTCACTTCGTTCAACGTGCCGTAGTCGACCATCGCGACGGGCGCGACGATGCTCGAGACCATCTCGCGCGTGGCGGCGCGCTGTTCACCGTTGCCGTTGTCGTCGAACTCCATCTTCCACAGCAGGTTGTCTTTGCGGCCGTTCACCGCCCCGTTCCACACGTCGAGCATGTAGACGCCGCGGCCTTTGTCGAGCGACGGTGACCAGCCGCCCGAGAGCATCACGACCCAGCGTTCGTTGGTCGAGCAGAGCGGGCTCGGACCCACGGTGCCGGTGCAGGTGTAGCGGTTGACGCCGGGGCTTGCCGAAGGCGAGCTCAAGTTCGAAGTCTCGAGCAGCACGGGGCCGATGGGCGGCGGGCTGGGCGCCAGCGAAAGCAGCGTCTTGCCGAACTTCGACGCTTCGTCCGAGCACGGCTGGGGAAACATCCACCGGTAGCTGGGATCTTGCAGGTTGCCGGCGGAGTTGAACACCATCTCGAAGGCGGAGTACGCGGTGCCACCGCGGCCGTCGGCGACGATGGCCATCGTGTGAAACTCGTTGGGCTGCTTGATGCCGTCGGTGTTGTCGTCGTTCCACACGTCGCGCACCATGATGTCGCCGTCGACCATGTACGCGTGGCCGAAGACGAGCTCTTGCAAGCGGGGCAGCAGGTCGGGCGGAATCAGCGCCCAGACTTCATTGCCGGCATCTGCGTCGGCCGAGTTGTACGGAATCTTCAGGCGGCCAGCGACGCAGGTCTCGGCGCCCGCGTTGCCGTTGTGAACGGCGTGCACCATGCCGTCGTTGGCGCCGATGAGGATGATCTGGTCTCTCGCGCGCCCAGCGCTCTGGTACGCGTCGTACGCGTCACCGCTTCGACCGCCACACGCGTCCGTGTACGAGAAGTCGGTGGCGATGGGCGTCGCGGCCGTGCGCAGGTTCTGGGCAAACAGCGTGCGCGCACACTGGGTCGAGATGCCGGCGGTGCAGTCTTGCTTCAAGACGGGGGCGGTCACGACGATGGGCGAGCTGTGGAAGATGTCGCCGAACACCGAAGCGCGCGTCTCATCGCGGTTGGTGTCGCCGTCTTCGTCGCCCAGGTCGCGGCCGCGGACGTACTGAATGAGCATCCGCGTGCAGAGCGAGTCGAGCTGCGGTTGGGTGACGGGCGGCAACACGCCGAGCAGCAACGCCGCGCTCGCGGGGGTGAGGCCGAACTTGGTCAGCATCGTGCCGTTCATCGCGCCGCCAATCACGCAGCTGCCGCTGGGGCAGTCGCCGCTGGTCAGACACGCCGTGCCCGACTGCGGCCCGCCCGAGCAGGTGCCGGTGAGAACCGCCTTCGGGCAGAACGGAGTGCCGGTGATGCCGAGGTACGGGCGCAGGGTCGCCTCGTTGCCCACGGTGAACGGCACCGGAGCCCCGTCGGCGCTGTTGAAGGCGCCGTCGCCGTTCGTGTCCAGCTGGGTGAACACGCTGCGCGACGCGTGACCTTTCGTGACGAGCTTCGCGCCCGCTTCCCAGAACGGCAGCGCCGAGGTGCCAGTCAGTTTCTTCACGAAGCCGCCGTTGTTGTCTTCGATGACGATGTCGCCCGCACTGTCGGTGATGAAGATGTCGTTCATGTCGTTGTCCGTGCCGCCGTCGGGCAGGACGTCGGTCGGGTTCTTGTTCGTGTCTTCGGTGAACTCGACGAAGTTGTTGAAGCGGTAGAGCTTCCCAATCCACGGCAGATCTTTCTGCGGCGAGAAACGGGGAAGCACGACGGTGGTGTCCGAGCCGGCCGACTGCACCGACGACACGGAAGCCGAAGAGAACGAGGTGGCGCGGGTGAGCACGTTGCCAACGGCGGCGACGAGCGCAGCCTGCAGCTGCTGGGGGCTGTCGGCGCGGGCGAAGAGGCCGTTGCCGGCCTTCGCGATGCTCTGCAGCATCGGGCTGTTGTCGCCGTAGCCGATGGTGTGGGTCTTCATCACCTGGTTGCCCGGCATGTCCGTGCGCAGGTCGGTGTTCGCGAGAAAGAACGCGATGTCGTCCATGAAGTTGAAGTTCGCCCGGTCGGGGCCGTGGCGATCATCGACCGCCGTGTCACACGCGCACTTGGTCGAGGCAAACTGGTCACAGTAGTTGATGCCGCCCGAGAGGCTGTTGTTCGCGCATCCGCCCGGGCACGTCGAGGTTGGGTAGCTGCCGCACACGCCGCCCGCGT
>JAYUXE010000460.1:0-1962 GCA_043753165.1 Archangiaceae bacterium
GAGAAAACGCTTTCGAAGCTCGGCTTCAAGGTTGGCAGGAAAGACGGCGTCTTCGACGCGACGCTGGCGAAGGCGGTGAAGCGCTTCCAGGCGCGCGAAGGCATCAAGCAGAGCGGGAAGATCGGCACGGGCACCTACGCCCACGCGAAGGAAGCGCTGAAGGTCGAGAAGCGCCTCGCAAACAGCCCGAAGCTGCGGCTCGTGCACGACATCGCGATGGCCGCGAAGAAACACGGGCTGCCGGCCGAGCTGCCAATCATGACGGCGCTCGTCGAGTCGAACTTCAAGAACGTGTCGGGCGGAGATCGCGACAGCGTGGGCATGTTCCAGCAGCGCGCGGCGTGGGGCCCGTTCTCCGTGCGCCACAACCCGAAGAAGTCGGCCGAGCTGTTCTTCGAAGGCGGCCGCGGAGGGCAGCGTGGCGCCGTCGACTTCAAGTCGCGCTTCAAGAACCGTGGCTCGAAGGCGTACGGCGAGTGGTGCCAGGCCGTTCAGGTCTCCGCGTTCCCCGGCCGGTACCAGCAGCGCCTTGCTGAAGCGCGCCGGCTCTTGCGCCAGGCCGGCGTGAGCTACGGCGTGAAGAAGTAGGCAGGCCTTCAGCCCCGTTTGAGGCCGTGCTCGTCGAGCATCTTGTACAGGTAGCTGCGCGCAATCCCCGCCTCTCGTGCGGCCGCCGACGCGTTGCCCTGGTGACGTTCCAACAGGGCTTCGAGGTAGCTGCGCTCGAACGCGCGAATCGCCTGCGTGCGCGTCTCGTGAAAATCCAGCGGCGCGTCTTGCGTGAGCACGCCGGGCAGCGCGGCCTCGGGGCCCAGCGCGACGACGCGTTCGACGGCGTTCTTGAGCTCACGCACGTTGCCCGGCCACCGCCACGCCGAGAGCGCAGCGAGGGTCGACGGTGACAGCAGCGTCTTCGCGTTCGCTTCGGCGGCGAACCGGTGGGCGAGCAGCGCAATGTCTTCGGGTCGCGCGCGCAGCGGTGGCACTTCGAGCGTGAGCGCGGCGACGCGGTAGTAGAGGTCGAGGCGGAATCTGCCCGCTTGCGACTTCGCGGCGAGGTCGTGGTGCGTGGCGGCGACGATGCGGAAGTCCGACGTGCGCAGCTTCGTGTCACCGACGCGCTGAAACGATTTCGTCTCGAGCGCGCGCAGCAGCGAAGGCTGAAGCTCCATTGGCAGCTCGGCAATCTCGTCGAGAAAGAGGACGCCGCCGTGGGCATCTTCGAGCGCTCCCGTCGTGTCTTTCACTGCGCCCGTGAACGCACCTTTGACGTGGCCGAACAGCGCGCTCTGCACGAGGTCCCTGGCGACGACGGCGCAGTCGAAGACGCGAAACGGGCCGGCCGACCGAGTTGAAAGCGAGTGCAGCGCGCGGGCGACGCCTTCCTTCCCCGAGCCCGTCTCGCCCGTCACCAGCACCGACGCGTCCGTCGGAGCGACCTGCAGAATCTGCGCGAACAACTTCCGCATCGGCAGCGAACGGCCGAGCAGACCCGCAAGCTCGCTGACGTCGCTCACCGGCCCGGTGAATTGAAGCGCCGGAATGATGGCGAGCCGCGTGGTGCCGAGCTCGACGGTGCTGCCGAGGGCCAGCTCGATCGCCTCGAAGCGGCTGCCGAGGTAGCGCGAGCCGTTCTTCGAGCTCAAGTCTTTGACGCGGACGCGGCTGCCGAGCAATTCGATGGCGAGGTGGCGGCGAGAGACGGCCGGGTCGGTGAGGCGCAGCGCGCAGTCTTCGTGGCTGCCGACCATCGCGGTGCCCGTGTCGACCACCGTGGCTCTTCCGCGATCTGGCCCGTCGATCACCAGCAGCCGCACCGGCTGGATCCGCCCGTGCGTGAGGCTGTGCCCGAGCGAAGCCGTCTCGTCCGTCATTTCTCGCGGAACTCGACGCGCAACGTGACGACCTTGCCTTCTTCGATGTTGAGCGCGCGCGTTTCTTCCGTGCCGTCGGCGGCTTTGA
>JAYUXE010000461.1:0-4837 GCA_043753165.1 Archangiaceae bacterium
CTCGAAGTGACGCGGCCGGTCATGAATTCGATGGGGGGTCGCCCACGATTTCGGCGTCCCGGTACCTTCGAGGCCCCCGGCGCAACTCCGCATCCCCAGCACCAGACGAGGCGCGGAAGGTCGAGACTGCAGAGATGACGTCCTTCTCTGCGGCGAAGACAGCGTTCGGCGCGCGCCAGTTGGCGACTTATCAGGGCGCGTACGGGGTCGAGCTGCGGGGCTCGTGGGTGATTCGCAGCTATTGATCCGCGGTCAGCAGCGCGTCGGCGCCGTCCAGCGAACCGGCGTGCGAGAAGACCATGGTCTTCACGTCGGCGTTCTCGGCCTTCAACCGCGCGTGCAGCTTCTTGAGCTCGGCGACGTTCTGCGCCGGGTCGTCGCTGAAGAGCCACGGCGCCGGCTTAATCGACTTGCCGTCCGACTTCCCTGCCGCGCTGTCGCCGAGGTACAGCACGCCCTTCGACAGGAACACCGCGCTGCCGCCCGTGTGGCCAGGCACCAGGTACGCCTTCACCTGAAGCGCGCCGACGTCGACGACCTGCCCATCGGTGAGCACCTGCGTGACCGTCGCGATGCTCTCTTTGTTCGTGTCGATCATCTTCGGCAGCGGGCCCTTGCCGCGCGCTTCGCCCGAGGCGAGCTTCACGTCGGGGCCGAACGCGTAAATCTGCGCGCCGGTAAACAAGTGGCACGCCGCGATGTGGTCTGGGTGCCCGTGCGTGAGGAACACCGCCTTCACGGCTTCCGGGCCGAGGCTGCGCGCCTTGAGTGCCGCGAGAATCGCCGTGCCCTTCGGATCATTGCCGCAGTCGATCAACGCGACCGCGCCCGGATCTGCGTCGAGCACCATCAGCGAGACGTACCCATCGGCGACCAGCGTCGCGGTGCCGTCCGCGTACGTCGTGCCGTCGACGAACGGCTTGAGCCCGATGAACGCCGGCATGATGACGGCCGCCGCGATGAGGACCATCAACAGCAGCAAACCACCGACCGCAAGCAGGGCCTTTTTCATGGGGCGCCTTGTGTAGTAGGCGCGGGCGCACCATGCACCACGAAGTCGTCATCGTCGGAGCCGGCCCCGGTGGTTCCGCCGCCGCCCTCGCTCTCGCACAGCGCGGCGTCAAAGACGTGCTGTTGCTCGACCGAGATCCGTTTCCCCGCGACAAGACGTGCGGGTCGGGCCTCTCACCCAACGCGCTCAAGGTCCTCGACGGCCTGGGCCTCGGCGAAGAAGTGCGCAAGCTCGCGTACCCCATCATGTCCGTGCGCATCGTGACGCCCGGCGGAAAAGAGATGGTGCTCGCGTCCAACGCTGCCGCCGTCGTGTTGCTGCGCCGCGTGTTCGACAAGCTGCTCGTCGAGAAAGCGCAGTCACTGGGCGTGAAGCTGACCACCGGTTTCCGCGCGGATCGCCTGATGAAAGACGGCACCGGGCGCGTCATCGGCGTGCGCAGCCCGGACGGTGAAGAGCACACCGGCCGCTACGTGCTCTGCGCCGACGGCGCGCATTCCATCTTCGCCACCGACCCGCGCCCCAAGCGTTCCATCTCGACCCTGATGGGCTGGTGGGAAGACTTCGACTACGCCCCCGGCCAGCTCGACATGGTGTTCGACAAGAACGTCTCGCCTCTCTACGGGTGGATGTTCCCCGAAGGTTCGAACCGCGTGAACATCGGCATCTGCGTCGATGGCCAGGACGAAGAAGGCCAGAAGTCGACGCGCAACCTGCGGCAGATTTTTCAGCGCTTCCTCGACGACCAGTACGGCGAGCAGCTGAAGAAGGCGAAGCCCATTGGCAAGTGGAAGGGGCACCCCATCGTCTTCACCAACTGGGTCGGCCACTGCACGGCCCCTGGATCGCTGTACCTCGGCGAGGCCGCGCGCATCACGCACAACGCCACCGGTGAAGGCATCTTCCAGGCAATGCAAAGCGGCGTCTTCGCGGCCGATGCCGTTGCCCAGGTCGTGAAGGGCGAGAAGACCGAGGCGCAGGCGTGGAAGGGCTACGTCTGGGAACACCGCAAGCGCTTCACGGCCGGCTTCATGGGCGGGCTCGCGCTGCGCGCGTTGGTCGCGTCGCCCGTGCTCGACCAGGTCGCCGGCGCGTACAACCACCCGACCGTTCGGAAAGCAGTCGTGAAGCTGTTGGGAAGCGCGCTCGCAGGCAGCTCGATTTCCAATGTCGCCGCGGACGCGAAGGCCGCGGTGAAGGCCGTCGAGAAGGCGGCCTAGGCGGTCAAGCTGCGGCCGGCCGCGAGGTCGGACTGCAGCTGTTCCATCAGGGTGGCGACTTCGGCGCGGGGCACTTTCGCTCCGGGGCCGCGCTGTTCGATCGCGGTCAACGCCTGGTGTGCGAGGCGGGCGGGCAGGGCGGTGAACGCGAGGTAGCCCTGCGGCGCCTGTGCCGACTGCAGCGCGGCGACGTAAGCGAAAGACTGCGCCAGGTCCTTCCGCGCGAGGGCAAACACATCGGCGCGATCCACATCGGTCGGCAGGTACACGCGGCCATCGCGCGCGTCGTCCCCCGCGTCCTTCAAAATGTTCACCAGCTGCAGCGCCTCACCGAACGCCGCCATGTTCGCCTTCAGCGTCGGCCCGATGCGCTGCAACGCAGGCTCGTCGTGCAGGAAGCAGTCGGTGAGCAGCTCGCCCACGATGCCCGCGACGATGTAGCAATATTCCTTCAGCTCTTGAATCGACTGCAGCCGCAGGTTGCCCTTCTCGTCTGCGCGCGACACGACGCCGGCCATGCCTTCGGCCGTGCGCACGGTGTGGCGAATCAGAATTTCCTTCGTGCCCGGCGCCATCGTGTCGAGCTCGGCGACGACCTGGGGCGTGAGCTTCAGCAGCTCGAGATAACCCGCGTGGTCGCAGGGCGGCTTCGACATCCACGCGACCGTCGCCTCTTCCAACGCAGTGCGCGGCGGCGGCTGCTGCACCAAAGCCGAGAAAGATTTGAGCGCGGCGATGCGTTCGCTGCTCGGCCAGGTCGTCGCGTCTTCGAACGTGTCGGCAATGCGGAACAGCAGGTACGCCACGGCGACCGAGCGCCGCGTCGGCTCGGGCAACAACGGAATCGCCAGCGCGAACGTGCGCGACGTCTTGACCAGCAGATCATCGAGGTCGATGGCCATCTCTCGAGTCCCGTAACACGCGACCCTGCGCCGTTTCAGCCCTCGTTGGCTGACGATTGTCATCGGCGCGTCCCTCTTTTCCTGCGGCGGCCACTTCGGTTACACGACGTGCATGGCAGTGATGGACGTGGTCGTCGTCGGAGGAGGATTCACAGGACTCGTGAGCGCCGCAGCATTGGCGGCCCGCGGCGCACGCGTCACCGTGCTCGAGTCCCACCTGGGTTTCGACCCACGCTTTCGCGGCGAGCTGATTCACCCGCGCGGCGTGCGTGGCCTCGAATCGTTGGGACTCAAAGCATCTCTGTTGAGCGCAGGCGGCGTCGCGGTGAAGGGGTTCGCCGTGAATCCGGGGCCTGACATCGAGCCGATGTTGCTGCCGTACGCGGCCGGCTTCGGTACGGGCCTCGGCATCGACCACCAGGGGATGGTCGGCCGGCTGCGCGAAGTCGTCGCCGCGCGACCGGGTGTCACGCTCGTCACCGGCAAGCGCGTCGACGAATTGATCCACGACGGCGCGCGCGTCGCGGGCGTTCGAACTGCAGACGGCAAAGCATTTCACGCGCAGTTGACGCTGGGTGCCGACGGGCGGCAGTCGAAGGTGCGGTCGCTGATGGGGCTCGACCCCGAAGTGAAGCTGCTGTCGTTCACCGTCGCGGTCTCGGTCGAAGGCGACGTGATGGCGCACCCGGGCTACGGCCACGTGTTCCTCGGAGCACCGGGCCCGATTCTCGCGTACCCGTATGGCGAAGGCCGCGTGCGCATGTGCATCGACGTGCCGACGGGCGAAGCGAAGGGCAAAGGCGCCCTGAAAGAGTTCGTGATGAAGGCGTACGGCCCGTTCGTGCCCGAGCCGCTGCGCAGCGCGATGCTGGCGTCGCTCGAGAGCCGGCCGCTGGAAGGCTGCGCGACGCATTCGGTGTCGACGGAAGTGTGTGCGGCGGCAGGGGTCGTTCTGGTCGGTGACGCGGGGGGCTGCATGCATCCGCTGACGGCGGCGGGCATGACGAACGCCGTGAATGACGTGCTGACGCTGGCGGGTTGTCTCGATGGCCGCGGCTCGCCGGACGATGCGCTGCTGCGGTACCAGCGCGAGCGCTACCGCTTCGTCCGGGCGCGCGAGGTGTTCACCGAGGCGCTGTACGAGGTGTTCCGCGCGCAAGACGACGGCGCGAAGGCGCTTCAGGCGGGCACCTTTCGCTACTGGGCATCGTCGCCTCGGGCGCGCGCGAAGTCGGTGGGGATTCTCTCGGGCGAGTTTGCGAATCCGCGCTCGTTCGTTTCCGAGTACGCGCTGGTGATGGGGCAGTCGACGTTCGGCGTCGCGCGCGACGCGCTGCAGAAGCGCACCGTGCGGAAGGGTGCGAGCCGAATGCAGGCGTTGTTCTCCACGTCGTTCGACCGGCTCGAGCGCACGTTCAGCCGCGTCGCGAAGACCGTGGTGCAGGAACGCAGGTCGACGCTGCACCGGATGTAACGCCCAGCGCTCAGCGCAGCTGCCAGTCGACCGGTGGCTGCCCACGCTCGACGAGCGCCGCGTTAACGGCCGAGAACGGCCGGCTCTGCAGAAACTTCGTCGCGCTCATCGGCGACGGGTGTGCCGCGGTGACGACTGCGTGCTTTTGAACATCGACCATCGGGGCGAGCTTCTGCGCCTTCGCTCCCAACAGCAGGAACACGACGGGCCGCGGGCCCTGATTCACGGC
>JAYUXE010000462.1:0-4835 GCA_043753165.1 Archangiaceae bacterium
CAGAAGACGCTGCAGGGCATCAACAAGATCAAGGACTCGTCGGCCACCGCGTCGCGCGTGATGGAACAGCTGGGCAAGCGCATTCAGGAAATCGGCAACATCGTCGACGTCATCGACGACGTGGCGGAACAGACGAACCTGCTCGCGCTGAACGCGGCGATCATCGCGGCGCAGGCGGGCGACCACGGCAAGGGCTTCGCGGTCGTCGCGGAAGAGATCAAGGACCTCGCCGAACGCACGGGCGCGTCGACGAAGGAAATCGGCGACCTGATTCGCGCGGTGCAGGAAGAGTCACGCAACGCGGTGACGGCGATGAACCAGGGCGTGAAGAACGTCGAAGACGGCGTGGTGCTGGGCCGCGATGCAGAAGGCGCGCTGAAAAAGATTCAGGATTCGGCGGGTCGCAGCACCCAGATGGTGAAGGCGATCGCGCGGGCGACGGTCGAGCAGGCGCGCGGCAGCAAGGAAGTCACCGGCTCGGTCGAACGCATCGCGGAAACCGTGCAGCAGATCAGCAAGGCGACCAACGAGCAGGCGCGCGGCAGTGAGCAGATCATGAAGAGCGCCGAAAAGATGAAGATGCTCACCCAGCACGCGCAGCGGTCGGTGCAGGAACAGGCGCACGGCGGGAAGCAGATCACCCGGTCGATTGAGAACATCAACGAGATGGTCACCCACTTGAATCGCGCCCAGAAGGAACAGACGCGCGGCTCCGAGCAGGTGCTCAAGGCGATCGAGACCATCAAGACTGTTTCCGAACAGCAGAACCGGTCGGTGAAGCAGCTCGAAGAGGCGATCGAGACCCTGCGCCAGCAGGCCGAAGTGTTGCGCGGCGAAGTGCGGCGCTTCCGGGTCTAAGGGTTGGCGTCGGCTGTGAAGCGGTTTCCGTCAGGCGATGACGCGGCGCGGCGTCGGCGGCCCATTCACCGTTCCGCCACCACTGCCCGAACCGCCCTTTGGTTTTCCCGTGTCGTTATTCTGATCCAGCGCGGGCGCTCGATTGGCACGGGGTCGTTCACCCGTTCGCTGAGAAGGTGGCGAGGCGTGCCCAGAAGGTTTGCCCGGGGCGAACGAGTCGCGCGCAGGCGCAAGGCCGCGGGGGCCTCCCGTCGAATTTCCGCTTCCGCTGCTCGAATTTTTGGGTTTTCCCGTGGCTGTTGGAACCTGCATGGGGCCGGGCGAAGATTTGATTTTCATGGGGACTCCCTGTGGATTGATGACTTGAGGTTACTGGGCCGGCCGAGCGGACCGCAAGATGTGCTCCTTCAGCTTCGGCCGGGCATCGATCCATCGCTGTACCCGGGCCGCTTCCCATGTGCGCCCGATGGCGCTCGACTGCCTCTGGGCCTCGAGGGCCCACCGCGCCTGAGCCTCGAGGTCATCGGACGGGGTGCAGCTTGCCCTCGCAAACGCAGCCCGGGCGTGCTGGGCAGGGGTTCCCTTTGCAACGGCCTGCAGGGGCAGCACGCGGTCGAGCGTGTTGCATGCGCCACGCGCTTTTTGGCGGCTCTCAATCAGCGACAACGTCACCAACGAGTCGACCGCATCGGGATGCAGCGTGCCATCGCTGAGCGTGAAGTCTGCGAGGCTCGCTTCCACCAGCTTGCGGGCGAGGGCGTCGTCTCCGAGCTCGAACACGACACCCCCCAGATTGCCCCGTGCATGTGCCGCCGAAGCGCTGTGGGGGCCTTCTTCGGCGACGACCATGTCCACCAACCGGCTTCGCAGCGGGCGTGCGTCGTCAAAGCGTCCCATCGCCTCATACGTGCTCGCCAGGGCGTCGAGATGGGCCGATAGCTCGGGCGCTTGCGGCCCTACCTGGGCTTCGAGCTGCGCCATCGAAGGCTCGAGCTGCTCGAGGGCCCGTTCGGCCTGGCCCGCTTCGACCAGATGCATGCCGAGGTTTCCCCGTTCAACCAGCGTGCGGATGGCGGTGGGGCCGTACAGCTCGGTGAGCAACGTGACCGCGCGTTCCTGCAGCGGCACGCTCTCACT
The DNA here is from genome assembly GCA_043753165.1 of Archangiaceae bacterium. Lineage (GTDB taxonomy): Bacteria > Myxococcota > Myxococcia > Myxococcales > Myxococcaceae > JAGSPQ01. The sequence goes on from JAYUXE010000462.1 coordinate 1,996, forward strand.
CAAGCGGCCCAACATGTAGAGCGCGCTCGCGCGGTGGGCCAGGCCAGTGATGCCCGAGGGCGATTTCAAGGCGCCTTCGGCTTCGCGCAGCTCGATGATTTCTGCGGCCTTCTTTTCGGCCAGGGCGTAGTCGCCCCGGTCATACGCCGCATTGCCCAGCTTTTCAGCCAGCAGCGCGCGGCGATGGGTGGTCCAGCCCACGCGGGCACACTGACCTTCAGCGGTGCGCTCGACCAGGGTCAACAGTGGCAGGTTGTCCGCCGGCACGAGCCCGGCCAGCTCGATGCTGATGCGCGCTGCCGTCGCCATGCTGCCGGCGGCCACCGCCGCCTCGTACGCGCGGGTCTGCAGCTGCCAGCGGGCCTCGCGATTCGGCGCCAACTGGCCCATCACCGTGAAGACTTCAGCCTGCAACGACTTGACTCCGGTCGACTCGGCCTCAGCCACCAGATCCGCCCCGTCTGTTCTGGCGCGTGACGTCTGACCCAACACGCTGCTCGCCATCACCGAGTCGAGCCGATGACGGACTTCTTTGATGACCTCGGCTTTGGCTGCCGGCTCGCCCTGGGCGAGCACAGCCAGCGCAGCGAGATCGTCGCACGTGCTCAGCTCGAACAGGTCATCGAGCGAGCGGACGAACCGCGCCGCCTCTTCGGGCGAATCCAACCGGGCTTGCTTGAGCAGCTCGGCGGTTTGCCCGCGCGCTCGAAACAAACACGAGGCTTGCAGCTGAAAAGACGCTTCCGGCAACTCGTTTCTCAGCTGGCTTGCTTCGCAGCTCAGCTGATACCTGGCCCGCCAGGATTCGGCCCACTGGTCGAGTCTGCTGGCGGCGGCCTCGGCCAACGGGCGAACGGTTGGAAGTGCCGATGCGATGACTGCCTGACGTCGAGCCTCTGACCAGACGCTGTCACGTTCGACGGCGCCGCTGCAGCGCGCCTTGCGCGACTCCGCCCACTGGTATTGGCCGGCGGACAAAGCCAGCACGGCCACCACTGCGGCCAGGACGGCGCCCGCCCGTTTGAGTCGCTTCGCCGGATCTTTTGACAGCGCGTTGAGCAGCGCCCGCATCGACTGCCAGCGGGCGGCCGGCTCTGCTTCGAGCCCCTTGCGCAACAGGTCGAGGACCCATGGAGGCGTCTGGTTGCCCGCAGGCGGCGGCGCTGGCCAGCGCACGCTGGCCAACGCCTCGTAGGCAGAGGCACAAAATCCATACACATCGGTGCGAACATCCGACGGCTCTGCGCGCCGCTGTTCCGGCGCCATGTACGCCGGCGTTCCCATCACCTTGCCGCGTTGTTCTGCGTCGGGCCGACCGGCGCTGATCGCCTGGGCGATGCCGAAGTCGAGCACCTTTGCGCCGGTCGGGCTGCACACCACATTGGCAGGCTTGAAATCCCGGTGAATCAGGCCGGCTCGATGGGCCGCGCTCAGGCCTTCGCCAGCCTCGAGGAAGCGTCGCAGGATCTCACGCCAGGGCCTTGGGCCTGATCGAAGCCAGGTGCGCAGAGACGAACCCTCGAGCAGTTCCATCGCGACGTAGACCCGTTCGGCGTGGACTCCAGCGTCGAAGACCTGAACGACGTTGGGATGAGAGAGCTGCGCCAGGGCCTGCGCTTCCCGAAGCAGCTGCGCATCGTCGAGCCCGCGCAGCAGCACCTTGAGCGCAACGCGGCGATTGAGCTTCGGATCATAGGCGCTGAACACCTGCCCCATCCCGCCACGCCCCAGTTCCGAGAGCACGACGTAGCGGTCGACCCGCTGGGTCAGTGGCAACAGGTCCAGGCTGTCTGACGCTGTTTCCCCCGCCAGTTGCCCCTCGATTGCCGAGACCAGCGCCTCGCAGGTCTTGCACTGCTCGAGATGGCGGCGAATCGAGACGGCTTCGAGCGGCGGAAGCTGGCCGAGCACCAGCGCGGCAGCCCTTGCGCGTTCGAGGCATGTATTGGCCATGTGAATTCGCTGAGCTAGAGAGACCAAGGTGAGTCGGGACGAAGAACCTTCTACCGAACGAATCGACGCGACCGCGTTGTCGATGGGCAGCGCAGTCTACGCCGAGGCGGTGGTGCTCACGGATCCAATGCGGTGGTACCTGGCGTCCAACGTCGAAGTTCTGGTGGGTTCGAGCTCCGAATGTGAGATCTGCCTCGCGGTGCCGACCGTCAGCCGACGGCATGCCACCTTCACCCTGTTGGGAAATCGCGTCGCAGTGAAAGATCTCGGAAGCCGCAACGGCATTCGCTTTCTGGGCGCGCGGGTGCTGGACGCTCAAGTGCCCGTCGGGGGCAGCATCGAGCTGGGGCGATTCAAAGTGCGCTTTCTCGCGCCGGAGTCCACCCAGCCGGAGTCCGCGAAGACCGAGCTCGCCGGGATGATCGGCAACGGGGTCCAGATGCGGCGGCTGTTCGCTGCAATCGAGAAGCTCGCCCCAAGCCAGATCACAGTGATGATTTCGGGCGAGACCGGCAGCGGTAAAGACAAAGTGGCGCGCGCCCTTCACGAGAGCTCCGGCCGTTCAGCCAAACCCTTTCGGGTGTTCGATTGCTCGGCGGTGAATCCTGCCCTGATTGAATCCGAGCTGTTTGGTCACGCGAAAGGCGCCTTCAGTGGGGCGATCTCTGACCGAATGGGGCTTCTCGAGGCGGCGGCAGATGGCACCTTGTTCATCGACGAAGTGGGCGAGTTGCCGCTGGAACTGCAGCCCAAGCTGCTTCGGGCGATCGAAGCGCGCGAGTTCCGCCGCGTCGGCGACGTGGTCGTTCGGGCGTGCCACGCGCGAATCGTGACCGCGACCCACCGCGACCTCGAAGCGAAGGTCGCAGAAGGGTCCTTTCGCCTCG
>JAYUXE010000463.1:0-10731 GCA_043753165.1 Archangiaceae bacterium
TCGTTCGCATCGCGTTCGAGCGCATGGCGGCGTTCGCGCGACGCATCGCTGGCGATTCTCTCAAGCCCTTCGCGCAGCGTCATCGTCCGCAACGACGAAAGAATCGGCCTCTCGAGCTGCGCCTCGCGCGTCCGGCGTGCATCGGCCGACGCGGCGTAGATACGGGCCCAGCGAAGAAACTCGAGGAAGCGCAGCAGCCACGCCTTCGTCTCGTCGTCCGTCTTCGGGCTCTGCGTCGCCTCGCGCACCCGCAGGTACGTTTCCTCGCGGAACAAGACGTCGAAATCGCCGTCGTTCTTCTGATCGCGCGCCAGCCCAGAAAAAAATTCCTCGGCGCGCTCTGCCAAACCGTTGAAAGAGAGCTCCAAGTTGAGGGTATGAACAACGCGGTCTTGTTCAAGAGTCAATCACCGTGAAGCGCCGCACCGTCAACGCCACCTCCGGGCGGCTCGATGACGTGCTCGCTGCCGCGTTGCCCGTTCCACTCGTCGAAGCGCAGGCGTTCATTTCGCGCGGCGCCGTCTACCTGGACGGCAAGCGCGTCCAGTCGGCGCAGACAGTGGTGAAGGCGGGCCAGAAGCTGTCGGTGGTGCTCGAAGAAGGCGGTCAGCCCGTCACGGCGGTCAAAGCGACGCCGGCTGCGCTGGTCGTCTTGTTCGAAGACGAATCGTTGTTGGTGGTCGACAAGGCGGCGGGCGTGGTCGCGCAGCCAACCGAGGGGCGCGTCGGAGACAGCCTCATCGATCTCGCGCGGTACCACTTGAAGGCCACCGCGCCCGGCCTCGTGCACCGGCTCGATCGTGAGACGTCCGGTGTCACCATCTTCGGCAAGACCCCAGAGGCCACGCGCGCGCTGGCGGAAGAGTTTCGCGAAGGGCGGGCGAAGAAGCGGTACCTCGCGGTCACCGCCGCGGGGCTGCCGGTGCGCGGCGAAATCGATCTGCCGCTGTCTCGAGACCCGTCGCGGCCCGGCCGATGGCGCGCGGCGACGCAATTTCAGGGCATCGACGCGCACACCATCTACGTCCGCCTGTCCTCGACCGCCGAACACGCAACCGTCGAGCTGTTTCCTCAAACGGGCCGTACGCATCAACTTCGCGCGCACCTCGCCGGCATCGGCTTTCCGATTCGTGGCGACAAGCTCTATGGCGGCACCGGCGAGACGCGATGTCTGCTTCACGCCCAGCGCCTCGAAGTTCTCGGCCGCACCTTCGAGGCGCCCATTCCCCCCGACCTGACCGCGTTCGGGCTGCGCTGACTTTTCAGGAATCGTCGAGCGCCGCCGGCTCGAGCGGGGGCTGGCTTCGGGCTTCGGTGGGCTGACGTGTCGAGTCCGTCGAGCCAAGAGAAGGACTGCCGGCCACCGACGGCGGTGCAGTCGGCCTGGGTGTAGGGGTCGAAGTCTCCGACACCGGTTCTTCTTGCCGCAGGTCATCGACGAAGGCGTCGAGCATGCGGAAGACCTGCGCGGTCTGGGGCGGATGCCCCGCCGCAACGAGCGCCGCCGACCCATGAAGCAGGCTGAAGAATGCGTGGCCTTCGGCGTCCGTGAGCTCGCGTTCAACCTCGAACCCGACCAGCGCTCTGAGAATTTTCATCAGCTGTCCGCGCTCGCGGGCGAGCTCAGGGAACTCGTATTTGCTCGAGTACCGCGGTGCGAAGATGAGCAGGTAGTGACGAGGCCGCTTCGCTGCGAACTCGAGGTACTGCGTGAGAACCTGGCGGCAGAGCGCTTTGCGACCCGCCCAATCTGGCGGACGCTGCCGTGGGACGCCTTCGTCGAGGTCGCGAACGAGTGTGGCGAGGGCGCGAAGCGCGAGCTCGCCTCCGAGGGCCGCCACCGACGGGTAGTAGTGGTAGAGCGTCTGGGGTGCCGCGCCGAAGTCGCGCGCGAGCAGGCGGTACGACAGGTCGTCGAGCTCGTGGGTGAAGAGGGCGTTCCAGGCTGCGTTGACGAGGCGGACTCCAACGTTGTCGAAGTTGTGGTTCCAGACGGGCAGGTCCGCGTAAGGCGGCATCGGCCCGAGCCAGCCGGTATGTCTTCCAGTCATTGCGCAACCCCCCCGTGTGTCAGGAGCTGTCGCATTCACGGCGCGCGCCAGCATCAACTCCGCAAAACTCCGAGGCCCTCGGCGTTCCCCTACGTCCACCACCCGCCGCCGCACCGTCCGCTTAAGCCGCACGTTGGGCGCCCCGGGGCCTGCGAGTCAGAGGTGATCGATCGAATTCGATCGATTGCTTCAGCCGCACGTTGGGCGCCCCGGGGCTTTGGAGTCTGAGGCGTTCGATCGAATTCGATCGATTGCTCCGGCCGCATCCGGCGCGACTCGTGTGGAGCACGGGTCGAGGCGCTGGCGAGCATCCGAACCGAAATGGGTTTCGGGGATGCCGGCGAGAGCGAGGAGCGTCGCGGGGGCGAGCTAGGGGTCGAGCTCGACGACGTAGAAGGTAAAGACGGCCACGCCGCCGTTTCGCTGGCGGTTCACCTGCACGTTGGTCGACGTCGTCAGCTCGAAGCGCGCGTTGCCTTCGCCGAGGTAGCTGGTCGCGCTCGAGAAGTTCGTCTCGCCGCAGCCTTGCCCCGAAGCGGCCTGTGAGCTGGCGAACACGATGGTCCGCGTGACGTCGACTGGCGAGATCGGCACTGCGAGCGTCGACGTGCCGCTCGGCAGCGTCACGGTCTTTGCTTGAACGTTGCCGCGCGTACCGAAGTCCAGGCGTTCCCAGATCAGCTGATAGACAGGCGGAGCGACGCAGCCGCCGTCCATTCCGAGGTTCCGGCTGAACCCGATGGACATTGCCGACGGCAACTCGCTGCGAACGAAGACGCTGCAGTTCAGCGCAGGGCTCAAGTTCGTGACCCGGTGTTGCGTGAGCACGGCCGAGTTCAGCGACGTCGTTGGAAGCGCATTGACGGGCGCAACGCTGTCGCCCGAGGCGATGCCCGCGTCGACAGTCCCCCGCGTGACAGCGAGACCCTGCAACTCGACCGCCTGCACCTCGTACGAGGAACCGTTGCAAGCGGTGGCGTCGTCGCCGAGGTCGCCGACCACGTTGGTGCCCGAAGTGAGCTGCGTGGTGAAGAGGTCCTCGTCGTCGATGTCGCCACTGGACGTGTAGAAGGACTTGAGCAGGAAGGACGACGACGGGCTGACGGCGGCAGGCAGGGTGATGTTGAAGGGCGGCGATTGGCAGGCGCCAGAAACGCGCTCGACCCGCATCGCCGTAGGGAGCTCGACTGTCTGCCACGCGACGATGCCGCTGCTCAGGCCATCGAATCGGATGCAGCCGACCTGGTTCGTCGCGGTGAGGCGGCAGCGGACGTTGGAAGTGCTGCCGCCGCTGGACGCGGTGGTTGCCTGGAAGAAAAGAGCGGTCTTCCCCATCGACTGGTGCGGCGGGTTGATGGCGCAGAAGGCGACGGTGTCTTGCGTTTGGCCGCCGTCGGCCAGGTTTACCGGACCTGGGAAGTTGCAGGTGCCCCGCCGTACGGCCCCGATCACCGCCTGGAACTGACGCTGCGCCGAGCCGAACGCGGCGGTCGCGATCTGACTGGACGCTCCGCCGGTCAGCGGCTTCACGTAGAAATCGATGTTCGTCTGGCCGGCCGGAATCGTCGCCACCGTGATTGGCACCGTGCAGTTCGAGTCCGAGTAGTGGCGCAACGTGGCCACCGGAAACTCCGAGAGCCCCACCGTCGTTGCGGCAGCCACCGGCGTCGCCACCGTGCCCCGGCGCGCCTGCAGCGAAGAGACGACACACTCGCCCGCGAGCAACGGGCTCGGCACCGTCGTCGTCAGGAAGACCAACGCGTTCGGACCCAACGCCACACCACCACCCGCTCCGCCGCCGACGCCACCGGCCGAGCCACCGACGCCACCGCCTGATTGACCGGACCCACCGCCAGCCGAACCTGCGTCCTCGACCATCGTCACGCAGGTGCGACTGACGACTCCGCAGACGAACCCATCGAGGCAGTCGGCATCGGACGCGCACGCAAAGACGGGCGTCGCTCCACCGGGCTCACACTGGCAACCCACGAGGGCGAGGCCGAGCCACGTGGCGACAGCAAGACGCATGCGGCGGACCCTATCAGTCGGCGTACGAGCCGTAGGGTTGCCCCAGCTTGTTCTTGTGGGCGCCGGCCGCGGCCGCGTTCAACGTGAGCTCGACATCTCCCCCGCTGGCGCTGACCTCGACCGAACGGCTGGCGACGCTCTCGCCGCCCGCCCAGACCGCGATCTTCCGCGCACCGACCGGCACGTTCTCGAGCTTGAAGGTCCCGTCGGCTTCGACCTTCGTGAACAGCCCGCTCGGAGCAACGAGGATGCTCGCGCTCATTCTCGAGTGCATGTTGCAGAAGATCTCGACCACGCCGGGGTTCGACATCACGCGGCTCTTCACCGCATCTCCCGCGCGCGCATTGCCCAAATCGAACGCGTTGCCTTCGGACGTCGAGAACACGTTGTGAAAGATGCTGTCGAGGTTCGGGAAGTTCACCTTCGTTCCGCGCGGCACGACCGCGGTGCGCGGCGAGAACTGCTTCCCTTCCTGCCGCACTTCGAACGAACCGTTCGACGGCCCGGCCTTCACGTCTTCCACGAAGACCCACGCCGGCCCGTTCGCGCCCGTCACTTTCACGCGGCCAGTGACCACCGCAGTGCCCGCCTTCGACGCCCGAGCCTCCTTCTCTTTGGGCGCAGGAGCCGGCGCAGCGACCGGCGGCGCCTCGACCGCGGCGACCGGCGACATCGCCTGCCCCTGGGCGAGCCGCAGCAGCTGCTGGTCGTGCTCGAGCTGCAGCTGAAGAATCTTCACCAGCAAAGCGCGCTGGTCGGCGAGCTCCTTCTCGAGCCGGGCGATCTCCTCGCGGGCGGACTTCGTGGTCTTGCCGGACTGCGCGTGCGCGAGCCCGACGATCGAAAGCAACCCCAGAAGCACGAAGCGATTCATCTTTTCTCTCCTCTCAGTACGCCAGCACGAGCGAGCTGGTGAACACGTCGTTCGGCACATTCGGCACACCGCCGTACTCGCCGTTGAAAAGGTATTCGGCTTTCAGCGTCACGTGCTCGTTGAACGAGAGCCGGGCACCGACAGTCGCGCGCCACGACCGCGTGAGGTACGCGCGTTCGTCGCCGAGCCAGACGAACGCGTCGCGGAACTCGCCGCGGGCGAGGACGCCGATGAGCGACGTGATGCGCCAGAAGACCGCGAGATAGCCACTGTCATTGAGGCGCAGGCCGTACGCGTGGTCGATCGCGCGTCCGGCGGCGCTGCCCTTGAGGTACTGGGCTTCGACGCCGATGGGGCCGATGTCCCAGAGCAGGTCGACTCCGAGGAACGTCATCGGGTCTTTCGTGTCGCGCGCGTGATCCTGCGGGCCCCACTCGCCCGAGACGCCAATCTCGAGGTCGCCGATGGGCGAGGAATCGAACAGCCCGGTGGGCTTCAACGAGAGCCGCCCGCTCAGTGTCTTGCCCGAGTTGCTGTCGATCTCGTCGTAGAAATGAAACTGCTCGGTGGTCGACGAGCCGTTGGTGAACGCGGCGGCGACGGTGAGGAAGTCACCCTTGAACAACTTCGCCCGCGCCTTCACGCCCAATGGCGTGCCGGTGGTGTAGCGGGCGATGAGCGACGGCGTGATGCCCAAGCGCATCGGCGAGTGCCGGGTGCGGTACTCGACGCCCATCAACGACTCCATCTTCCCGGCGAAGAACGAAAGCCGCTGGTCTGACGTCGGCATCCACTCGACCTGCGCGAGGTCGAGATCGAACGTGTCACCCAGCGAGAACCCGTTGCCGGTGCGCGGGGTGAAGTTGAGGCCGACGGTGAACAGCAGGTCTTCGCGAAACGCGGCGCGGACGTTGAGGTTGGCGACGTTGAGGATGAAGCCGAGCGCGCCGCGCGAGTTGACCGAGTCGTAGCGATCGACGCCCGGCGCTTCACCGAGGTCGGCCACGTCGCCGCGCGAGTTCACCGCGGTCGCGAGAATGTCGCCGTAGAACACCCAGCCGTACTTCCCCGCGTACTTCGGGAAGAACTTGTTGCCGTAGTCCTGCAAATACCCAGCGCCATTTCCCGTCGGCACGAAGAAGCCGAAGTCGATGTAGCCCGACAGCGTAACCGCGCTCGAGATGGTGGAAAGGAAGGGTGGAGCGCCCTCGACCACCGGCCCCTGCTTCGGCTCGAGCTGCGCGAGCTTGTCTTCGAGCGCCGAGATGCGTTCGGGGTCCGACAGCGGCACCTCGTACAGAATGTCGCCGTCGGCGGTCTCGACCTCCTTCGCCTGAGACAGGACGAGCAATGAGACGAGAAGAAGGCTCACGGCGGCAGCACCGGGGCGGTGACGCGTGAGCTGGGCTGAGGCGCTCCGGTGAGCGTGCGAAGGAACGCGACGAGGTCGGCCTGCTCGAGCTGCGTCAAATGCAGCGGTCGAACCTGCACCGACTTCTTCCCCGGCACGTTCGAGTCCGAGCCGCCGCGGTCGTACATCCAGACGACGTCTTCCAACGTCGCGTAGGCCCCATCGTGCATGTACGGAGCGGTCAGCTCGATGTCCCTCAACGACGGCGTTCGCCACGTGCCCCGCAGCGACTCGTCCAGCGGCAAGTCGAGGTAGGCGCGGCGCGACGTGTCGGTGGGATCATCGGACCACATCGAGTCGCGGCGGAACCCGTTCGCGCGCAGCTTGGTGAGCCCGTCGAGGCCACCTGCCGGCAAACAGTTCCGCCCGTTCACGCAGTCGCATACCGTGCCCTCGCGGCAGTCGGCCTCGGTCGGCACGGCGGCGCCCAACTGGGGCACTCCGACGTTGTGGAATTGGCTGTCGGACATCAGCGGGGTGTTGTGGCAGTCGATGCACGAGCCCTTGCCGACGAACACGCGCGCGCCACGCTTCTGGGCGGCAGTGAGCAACGTCGACTGTGCGCCTTCGTTGACCCAGCGATCGAACAGGGAGTCACGGCTGACCAGCGTCTGCTCGTACGCGGCGATCGCCTTCGCCCAGTTCACGTAGGCGCCGGTGATGGCGCGCTGGTCGGAAGCATCCATGCAATCGAACGCGTCGCCGAAGGGCTCGGTGGCCGACCCGGCCTGGCAACCAGGCCTCGTTCCAGGGCGGCCCTCGAGGGGGAAACGGGGCCAGCAGGACGACGCGCCGTCGGTTGACATGGCGTTGCGGCAGGGCGCCTGACATACGCCGGCGACCTTCGTGCACTGCCCCGAAGCGTCGACGCGGGCGGCGGTGTCGGCGAGCGTGCCGTCGAAGGGCAGGGGAAACGCGGTGAAGAGATCGGCATAGGCCGCGGCGTACTTCTCTTTCATCAGCCAGAGAATTTTGAGCCGGTTCGACGCCATCGACACGAAGCTCTCGGACACCGCGACGATTTGCGACCACAGCGAGTCGTTGCGCCCATTCCAATAGAGGATGCCGTAGTAGGCCGAGTTCACCGTCTGCTGCGAGTTGACGTCGTACCAACCGCCACCGATGGAAACGTGGTTGGGGTTGGAGGTGAAGTCGGCTCCGGCGCGGGCAGGGTCGTGGCAGGTGGCGCACGAGATGTTCAGCGGCTGGCCTCTGGGCGCGCGGGCGTAGGGGGTCGGCCGACGCAGCGTGTCGAGCAGCGTCGCGGTGCCCGAGAAGCGCGGGTCGAAGTAGAGCTGCTGGCCCAGCGCCTGCGCCTTCGGGTTGCGTGCGTACCTGTTCGACGGATCGTCAGGCGGCGCCTCGGGCAGATTCGCCAGCGCCTGCAGCTGCCGCCATTCTTCGCCGCTGAATTCGCAGTCGGCCGAGCCGCAGAGCGCCTTGTCGACATCGGGCCCACAGCTGGCAATCACGAGCAACAGGACGACGACGGCCTTCTTCAATGCGCGCCCCCGCGCCAGAACGCGAGCACCGAGAAGAGCAGGGCGAACAGTGGCACGAGGTACGCGAGGCGCCAGGTGGCTTCGTCGGCGTCTCTCGGCACGGCCATGAACTTCGCTGGCGGCACGGCGTCCTTCACGTCGATGCGCAGCACGTCACCTGACCAGGTCGTCGCGGCCGAGGTGCCGTCGGACCAGGCGAGGCGATCGTCGATGGTGAGGGCGAGGTGAACGTTGGCGCCTTCGGCAGCCTTTGCGAAGGCGACATCGCTGACCTGGTTGCCGAGCACGAGCAGCGCGACCACGCGGTCTCCGATGCGCACCGCGGCGGCGGCGACTTCCGTGACGCGGTCGTCGACGAGCCAGACCCCCGTGGAGGCCCCTTCTTGCGACTGCGCCGCTTTCACGACGGCCGAGGTCGAGAGGTCGAGGCCCTTGAGCTTCGGCGCGCCGAGCACGACCTTCACGCGGCCCGCGGGGGTGAGCACCGCGTAGACGGGAAGGCCGTTGAGCTTCTGGACGTCCTGCATCACGTCGAGAATCGTGGCGTCGTCGACGTTGGCCACGCCCAGCGTGGACTTGAGCCGTGGGTCTTCGGCAAGCAGCTGCGCCGCGCCCTTCACGCGTTCTTGCGACGACTGGCGCAGCAGCCCGATGAGTTCCTGGGCGCGCTTCAGCGAGTCGGCCTGCGCCGCCGCCTTTTCGCTGCGGCTCAGCTGTCGCACGGCGACGAACCACGCGAGAGCGAAGACGAGGCCGAGAATCGCTGCCGCCGTGCTGACCAGCGACCGGCGTTTCACCATCTGGGTGCGGGAATTCGAGGTGGTGCTCACCGCAAGTTCACCGTTTGGTTGCCGGTGTTCAAATCGACTTCTTTGCTGACCACGACCTGGCCGTCGACGAGCACGTCGAGATGCGCGCGGCCGACGGGCAACTCGAGCTGTTCACCCTGGCGGGCGGTCTTCCCTGCGATGCGCACCATGCCCCCTTCTGGAACATGCGCGAATTGCACGATGGCCTGCTCGGCGACCAGCGGAAAGCGCTGTGCGATTTGCTTGCCGGCCTCGAGCGCCATCGATGCGCGCACCGACGTGTAGCCGGGCTTCTCGAGCCGCACGTCGAGCCCCCCAGACGGAAAGCCGGCCATCGTTGCGGGCGTCACTTTTCCGGTTGGCTCGCCGGCGACGAAGATGAAGGCCCCGGGTGGGTCGGAATCGATCTGCACGCCCGCGGTGACGGCCGCGGGAGCATGGACCCGCGGCCTGGACATCGATGCCGCGAAGGCGCCGCCGACGGCAAGAAGACCGGCGGTGGCGAACGCGGCGACCTGCCAGAGAGGACGGGGCCGAAGCGAGGTGGGCAGCGGGCGCGCGACGCTGGGGGTGTTGGCGGCCCCGAGGCGCTTGAGCTCGTGGAAGGAAGCGGTGACGTTGGTGCCGCGGGCGATGGACTTCTTGAGCTCGGCCTTGCGGGTGCCGCCGAGCCCTTCGAGCCACTTCCCGAGATCACGATCGGACGGCCGGAAGCTTCGGTTGCGCAGGCAGCGGTCGAGCGCCTCTTCCAGCTCGGCCGCCGTCTGGTACCGCTGCGAGGGCTCGCGGTTCAGTGCCTTCATCACCACTGCTTCGAGCTGCGGGTCGATTTCGGGCCGCTGGTCGCGCAGTGACGGCACTTCCCCGAGCCGCACAGCCATCAGCGTGGCGCCTGAGCTCTCGCGGCGAAACAGCGTGGTGCCGGCGAGCAATTCCCACAGCACGATGCCCAGGCCGAAGACGTCGCAGCGGCGGTCGATCACCATCCCATCGCTGAACTGCTCGGGAGCCAGATACCCCATCTTCCCCTTGATCATCCCCACTTCGGTTTCGAAGGTGTTGGTGGCGGCCTTTGCGATGCCGAAGTCCACCACCTTTACGTGGCCCTGGTAGGTGACCAGGATGTTGGACGGGTTCACGTCGCGGTGGACGAGGTCGAGGGCGCGCCCGTCGGCGTCGGTGAGCTCGTGGGCGAAGTGAAGGGCCTCGGCGGCGCGCTGGACGACGAAGGCCGCGATGTCGGGGTCGATTTGCTGGTCGGCCGCGGCGGACATCGCGGCGATCCCCTGCAGGTCTTCGCCGGGCAGGTACTCCATCGCCATGAAATAGGCGCCCTGCTCGAGGCCGAGCTCGTAGATGCGGACGATTTGCGGGTGGTCGAGCCGCGCAGCGAGGCGCGCTTCGTCGAGGAACATCTGCACGAAGCGGGTGTTCGCCGCGTTGATCGCCAGCACGCGCTTCAGCGCGACGACACGGGTGAAGCCTTCCACGCCGACCTGCATCGCGAGTGAGAGCTCGGCCATGCCGCCCTTCGCGAGCGGGCCGATGATGCGGTATTTCCCGAACGCCTCGAGCCCTTCGGGGCGATGCGACGGCGCGGTGTTCTCGACGCTGGGCCGCGGCGGAGGAAGGCTCATCTCGCCCGGCTCCTTATCCCGGAAGCCGGCCCTTGTTGTCCTCGGCGTACTTTTTGAGCTCGTCGAGCGAGCCGAAGTTCACCTTCGACACCGCGGACGTGTCCCAGACCCGGCAACCGAGCAGCGCGCCCAGCTGCGTCGCTGCGGTGCGCGTGCGCACGAAGTCCGGATCTGAATGCACGTGAACGCGGGTCGCGTCGCTGAGCACGAGGTTGAGCTCGTTCGAGTCGTAGCCGCCGTTGTCGGTGCTGACGAAGCGCTGCAGCAGCTGCACCGCGTGAATCTGCGAAAACGGCAGGTCCGGTTTTTCTTTGAGCCCCACGCATCGCCGCTGCGTTGCGTCGAAGACGATCTTCTTCGGGCGAACCAGCAACACCGGTGGAGATCGCGTTCGGCCACGCAGCGACCAACATGCCGCC